>JALFMW010000248.1 GCA_022782605.1 Clostridium sp.
GTGGATTAGATGTTTATTGGTTGGTATTATAAGGACAAAATAAATTAAGAAAGTATTTTATTTTTTCAGTTATTATGAAAGGTAAGATACTTTTCTCAATTTAATATTTTAATAATTTTCATATATTATATGGGAGAGGTATATCCTCTCCCATTTTTTTGTTATATAAATAAATTTGAAAGGAGAATTTCATGGCATTATTTAAAATTTTGCGTGGTAATGATTTAGATTTAGAAGACGTAGAAAAGCATGATGGTTATGCTTATTTTGTTCCTGAAACTGGTAATTTTTATATTGATGCGCCATTAATTGTTCCTAAAGATAAAGAGCCTGATGCTGATAAGATTGAACGTATTTAGTTAAATTCTAATTTATCAAATAAGACAAAAATTTTATATAGTGGTACTCCAAATATAATGACTCATTCATTAACAGCGGATAAAGGCGTCATTGCAGAAAATCCAGTAGATACATCTAATGTTGAAGAAATAGCTGGTTAGCATGCAACTTTAGATGAAGTAAATAGTTTATTGAGCATGTATGCTGAGAAAAATAGTTTAAATAATTATGTTTTAAAAGATGAAGCAAAAATATTTTTAACTGAATCTGATTTAACACCATATGTATTAACTACTGAGTTAGATAATTATGTTCATAAAAATAAATCTAATGATATTACCGGTTCTATTAATTTATTAAATCATGGTATTCAATGTAATGCTACAACTCCTATATCAAGTGAATTAAGTTATTATAGACCTATCAGAGTTTCAAATATTATGCCTAAAGATGAAGAAGGAAATAATGGAGACATCTGGATTATTTATAAAGAAGCTGAAGGAAAAATATATTTAAGTAAAAATAATATAGTTCTTACTGATGAAAATTATAATAAGGGTGTAGAAGTTATTATTACAAATAATAGTGATGGACAAATAACTTATAATCCTATGACTGTTAATGGAGTTAATTTAAGTTTAAGTGGGAATGTATTGACCATTAAAGGTGATGGTAAAACAATAGTTGATGGAATTAACATTTCTATAGGAGTAAAAAATTGTAAAAAATATAGTGTTCCAAGTGAAAAAATTATTACAATTAGTACGAACTATGCTTCTTGGTCTTGGGGAGACCAGACTGCTATTGGAAATGTATCTTGGTGGAGAGATTTATATAATTGGGTACAAAATTCAACTGTAGCTGAAAGAAAAGCTTGTATTGGTAAGACTAAAAAATTAGCATTATCTAAATCTGTTTTAGGAGCAAATACTGTTGTTATGTTATGTATTGGAGCTGATGAAGATGGAGATAATACTTTAACTTTTTAGACTATGAATGTTTTACCAAGAAGTTTTACAGTTTCTTATAGCACAGCGTGGCTTAATTCAGCACAAAGAACTTAGTGTGTTAACTTTTATAATGCTTGTTAGATACAAGATTATATTAAAACAGTAAAAAAGGGAGTAGCACAAACAGGGACTGAAGGGAATGGAACAGTTATATATAATTGGGAAACAGTATGGATATTATCATTTAGAGAGTTAAATCTTGATTCTGAGTATGCTTCAATATCAGCTTCAAATAGTACTTAGACTAAAGCTGAATGCACTTATAATTTTAATGCTCCTTATACTTATTATCAAAATAATGTTAGAGGAAAATAGATTGCCGATTCTAATGGAGCTGTTTCAGGTAGTAATTTTGCTAGTTATCCTACTCGATCTATGAAATATACTGGTCGTGTATATTATATTTATAATACAAATGACTGGACTTATGCTAATTCTGATTTTACTAGTTATTTAGCTCCAGCATTCACAATTGGAAAAAATGATTAATAGGAGCTAATTATTATGGCATTGTTTCAATTTGATTCTAGAGAATATGCGTTAAATGACGATTTAGTTGTTACGTTAAGCGATATATCAAAAACAACTTCTGCTTAGGGTGGTATATTTGTTTATGATTCCAATGATAATTATTGTTATGGAGTTTCAGCACAAATTGAGAATGGAATTTTTTCACATGAGAGTCATTTGGTAGAATTTTATCATGTGGAACCCGGAGGAACTTATTATGTGTATATAAATTTAAATTTACCTGATGAAGGACAATGGTGGTGGCCGGGTACTCATCCAGCCTATCCTAATCGTAGTTATAGATATGGTGGTCCGAATAAACGAGCGATAGATGGAGTAAATAGTTTTACAATCGCTAGTACTCCAAGAAATTATATATATTATAATATTGAAACAAAATCTTTTATTAATATATGGTCTTCTACTACAGGAGGTATTTATACTAATGCTGCTGGTAATACATATACATTTTTAGGAGGCTATTATAGCGATTCTCGGATGGATGCTGAGAATAAAGCAACTAATGAATATAGTTATGATATTGACAGTAGTACCCGTTACATTAATTTTAATAATTATAATGAAAATATAATGTATTTTGTATTAGTTTATAAAACTACTCCAAGACGATATTATCGAATGTATGATATTAGCAATAGAAATTATATAATGTCAGGCACTTATACTTCAAATAGCTATATTACTTATTATAGAAGTGGATATACTTTTTTAGGATGGGATTATAATGCAGATAGTTATCCAGAAATTAGTCCAGATTATGCCCCTGGCTATTCGTGGCCAGGAGGATATACAGATGATGAAAAACATTATTTATATTTTCTTGAAGATGACACAATAAAATATTATAATCTATATTATTTTAAAAATCCAACATTTTATTATAAATCTTTTAATGTTAGTGGTGCTCATTCAATGTTAAGTGGTTATTCAGGTTCTACTATGGATAGTGAATTGAAAGTTCCTACTATTCCAAATTATTCTTATCTGGGTTTTACCACTTATAATAAAACTGATGGATGGCCTCCTTCTAGTTATTATCCATAGATAGGTATGGCTCCATAGGAAAATTTTGATACCATAATTTATTTTAATTAGTATGAAACTGAATGGATTTATTATCTTTTGTTCTATATGAGAAATTGGGCAAAAACATCAGCTAATTCAGTATCTGTTTCTAATTATATAAATAAAACTTTAACTAATTCATTATCTCTTAATACTAATTATGCTTATACTATGGGTATAACAGTTCCAAAACAAATAGGAAAAATTTTTATATTTACCGAAGAATGTACATTTAGAGATCCAGCAGATACTACTCAATAGTATGGATGTGGTTCTTATTATTGGAGTATTTAGTCTCCAAATAAAGTTACACTACATAATATATATGGTATTGTATTTGATGAGAATGTAAATTATTACAATAATGGTGAGTTAGTTATTGATACTGATGGAAGTACTACAACATATTATATAGCTATTGCTTCAGAAATAAATATACCAACTGCTACTTTAAAATATAATATAGGGTTTAGTACTCCTTTTACAATGATTTATTAGTTGGATAATGGTGAAAATTTACCTGAACCGACTGAAATTTATTATAATATACCTTGTTCTATTAGTTCGATTGTCCCAACTTGGAAAAATCATTATTTTACTCAATGGATTGATAATGAAACGGGACGTAGTTATAAGCCTAATAGTACTATTATTATAGAAGATGCGAAAAACCATAGTTGTTTAGGTCATTTTGGTTTTACTGTAAAATATAATATAAATACTGGCAATGAATCAATTGATTCAGAAGTTATGAATGATATAGATAATTTTATTATAAAAGATAGAGTTCTTACTAAATCCTCTTAGGAAAAATTTAAAAGTTTTACAGTTGTTAAAAAGACTGATGAAAATTTAATTTTTAATGAATATAAAGGTGGAACTAAAAAAGCTATATTAACTTATGATTTTTATAAATGGAATTCATAGCCTAATGGAACTGGTAATTATTATGATACAAATTATAATTATATAATTACTAAACTTGGTGATGAAGCAAGTAGTGGTATTTTAGATTTATATGCTATTTGGAATGAGCATGAGAGTGATTATACTATTGATAAAAAAATAATAGTAGAAATAAAATAGAATGAACAAATTAAAGAAGGATATAAATTTTTAGGATACACCAAAATTAAAGGAAGTAATATCCCATAGTATTTGCCCGGTAATAAATATTAGTTTCTTACTTAGACTATTTTATATCCAGTATTTGAAAAAGAAAAAAAAGGTGAATTTATAAAAGTAAATGGACAATGGGAATAGATAGATAAAAAATTAATAAAAGTTAATAATAAATGGTATGATATTGAAAAAATTAAATTAAAGACTGAAGGAGGCTGGAAAGAATGGCTGAAGCCTTAATTCAAATTTTAAAAGATACTTAGACTGATCCTGCGCTACAAAAAATAATTTATCCTTAGACTGTTGGGCAGGCAGTCTATTTAGATATAAATAATAAAAAAATCAATTTATAGACTGCTATAGATAGTGAATTAATTGGACCTAGTGGAGGAGAATTAAAAGTATCTTCTATTGTAATTGATAAAAAAACTAATTAGATAAGTCTACCTACTGAGTTTAAAGGAATAGAAAATTCAAAATAGATTTTAGTTTTTTAGAATGGATTAATTTTAGCAGAAGGATAGAATTATAGATTTAATACATCAAATTTGATGATAGAATTAATTGGTAATGATTATAATGCTCGTATCGGTGATATTTTTACTTTTTTATATATTGCTAAAGTTTCAGTGAATGATAGAGAAAATCTAAATAAGACAATGGTAATTACATCAAAGTCATCTGATGATGAAATTCCTACTGCTAAAGCAGTATATAATTATATTAATAGTTTAGTAAATGAGAGTTACTAAGGAGAGAAAGGAGAGACTTATTTAAATGAGTGAACCTAAATTATTACGTAGCTTATATGTAAATGATGATAACAATGTTGATGTAGAATTAAGTTCTAGTAAAGAAGCTACCACTTCAACCGTTGCGGTAAAAATGGATAATAATTATGTGCCAATAGCAGATAATGATGTTTCGACTAAATCTTATGCTGATAATATAATGACATAGCTAGATCCGACAGGAGAAATTGTAGAGAATGATGGTATAATTAGTTATTTAAATACTCATAGTACAAAACGTACTTATGACATTGTAGAAATTACTAGTACGGCTTAGAAATTTTTAGATGACTGGAATGGCAAGCATATTTACTTTAAAGGAATAACTACAGATAATTCAATTGATAATTTAAATTTAATTGTTAATAATGGACATGAAACGGGATATAATTGTAAATTATATAATTATTCTGCTATGGGAAAAATATTTATTTCACATGAAAATGGTATTATTTTAAATGGGGATGAAAAAGTTGAATCTATTGTTATAGCTCCTAAACAAGTAGCGACAGTGGTTGCTTTAAGCAGTGGTGAATTTTCAATTTCAGTATGTCGTTCTGGTACTATGAGCATAGAAGATATAGTAGATGAAACTGATGGTATATTATGTAAAGAATTAAAAGTTGGTGATATTGTAAAATTTAATGTAAATAATGTACCAACAGAATTTATTGTTGTTCATCATGGATAGCCTGACGAGATTAATTATGGTTGTAGCATTGAAGATTCAACATGGTTTTTAATGAAAGATATTTATACTTTATCATCTAAGACTATTTGGACAAATTATGATTTTTGTTAGTCTTAGGAGTTTTCTACTTTAAATAATACTTTCTTCTATTAGTTAGATAAAAATTTACAATAGGCTATAAGAACAGTGAGATTGCCATATAATGCCAAAGGAAGTAACAAATCATTTAAAAAGGGAGCTAAAGCAAAAATTTTTCTTTTATCAGCGAAAGAATATAGTTGTACTGATGAAAATTATGGGAAAATTGGTACTGTTTTAGATTATTTCAATAATATTGATACTTCTATCACAGCAGATAGATTAAAAGCTCCAAAATATAATGGTAGTAGTGTAATATATTGGACTAGAGATTCGCTTTACAGTACTAGTGATTCTGGAATTTATGTTTCTACTGATGGTACTATTAATGGAGGCGATTGGCATAATGAACATGCTTATGGATTATAGCCTGCTTTTATTTTATCTGATTCAACTCGATTAATAGAAAATAATGAAGGAGTTTACAATGCTATAGTTCCTACATTACCAATTAAAGGAAAAGCTTTAAATGATTATACTTGGGAAGAAATCCGATAGATTTCTGATGCTGGATAGGCAGAAGAATATTTTCAAGTTGGTGATAAAAAAGAAATTATTTTAAATGGTACAAATGCTTGGAGTGGATTAACATTAACTAATTATAAAACTTATGCTTTTATTATTGGAATTAATCATAATAGTGAATATGAAGGCATAAACCGAATTCATTTCCAAATAGGTATGACTTCTTTAGAGGATACTGGAATTCCATTATTATTTGGAACTGGGACATATGGATCTACTCCAACAGCAAAAACAGACACTAATGGAGAAGGTATTAGATGGAATTGGGCTTAGAGCTCGCCAAATTAGTCAAATGTTTCAGGTGCTAATTATATTGATAATTGGAGTATAAGTTCTTTAAGAAATAAATTTTTTGGTATATATAAATCTGAACCTAAAGATACTATTTTATCATTTTTACCAAATTCTTTATTAGTAAATTTAAAATCAATCAAAAAATATTAGGATGAAAGAGCATAGGGTGGTACAGGTAATGTTTCATTGGCTAGTAATGTTAATTATTGTTTTCCTTTAAGTGAGTATGAAATAGGAGGAAAAACTTCATCAAATTGTTCAAGTAAGTAGGAATATTATATATATTATTCTAAATTAATTACTAAAAAAGAATTAAATATTTCTACTATATAGACTGAAAATTATAATCCTTATACTAACTATATAATAACTAGAGGAGATAGATATCTTTATAATGATGGTTATCCTGGACGATGGTTTGTTCATGCAAATAGTGGGATTATAGAAGAATGGGGCTGCCAAACTGATAATTCTTCTGAATGGCATAACCTTGTTAGTAATTGGCCTATTACAGTATGTTTCTGTATTTAATTAAGAGGTAAAATTATGGATAATAATATTACAATTAAATCTTTATTAACTGATATTGGTGATGCTATTCGAGAAAAAAACGGTGAAACTGATAAAATAATTGCTAATGAAATGCCTAATAAAATCCGTGCCTTATCTACTTCTGGAGGAAGTAATGAAATATGGTATCCAGAAGTAAATGATAATGGTGACATTAGTTGGGAAAAAAGCAACACAAATATTAGTCCAACTCCTTAGAATATTAAAGGACCATAGGGCCAAGGTATTAATTGGCGAGGCTTATATTCTTCAGTTGAAACTTATAATATTTTAGACGCGGTATTTTATAATAATAATAGTTATATATGTACTGTAAATAATAATACTAAAAATCCTTCTGCTAGTATCACCGATACAAGTGAATTTAATGCTTTAATTTCAAAAGAAGATACAAATATTAATTTTACTTTGAAGGAAGGAAATATTTATTCAGTAAAAATTAATAATGGTATTTCAGTGGATTATACAGCGTAGAATGATGGAAATTATATTTGGATTGGTTCAGTTTCTCCTAGTGAGTATACAACTTATGGATGGTTTTGTTATACTAATGCAGAAGAAGGTAATCATTTTATATGCGGTAACAATGTATTAAATAGTACATTTTCTATTAAAGAATAGCCTAGTATTGAAAGTAATGGTTGGGCCTTGTTAGCTGCTCAAGGATAGAAAGGCGATCCTGGAGTAGATGGTACTCAAATTATTATCTCCCCAGCCAATGTAATTCCTGAAGTAGTAAATGGAGCTATATTAATTTTATATGAACCAGATTAAGGAGGAAAATAATAATGACTAGTGAATTACTGACCCAAATTTTTCAAGTATGTATTATTCCTTTATTAGGAGTATTAACTACTTTTATTATTAAATGGATTAACATAAAAAGTGATCAAATCCAAAAGAATAATGATAATGCATTAGCAAATAAATATATTCAAATGCTAACTGATACAATTAATAGTTGTGTTATTGCTACGAATTAGACTTATGTAGAAAGTTTAAAGAAACAAGGCAAATTTGATGCAGAAGCTCAAAAGCAAGCATTTGAACAA
>JALFMW010000328.1 GCA_022782605.1 Clostridium sp.
TCCAAAGAAAAGCATTAGGTATCAGAGAAGATGCTGAAATAGTTTTAGAAGATGGAACTCACAAAGGAGTTAAGTTCTTAAAATTAACTGAAGCAGGAATGGCTTTCACTCCAGAAGTAGAAGCGTAATTCAATTAAGAAACCAACCGAAAGGTTGGTTTCTTTTACTATGTAAAGATTTATTTTGACTTTTAATAAAAATTATGATATAATATTTATATAGTAAAGGAAAACAAAGGAGGTATGGTTATGACTGTAGTATTGCTAAGCCAAATGCTTTTGAGGTTTGCGTTTTAAGATAATATTTGATAATAATTAAAAATTATGATATAATAAATATGTAAGATAAATAAAGATAATCAAAGGAGATAGATATTATGAACAAAAAAGAATTATTCGTTATGATGGTTGAAGCATTTTTAGAAAAAGGAACAGTAGAAGGTACATTAAGCACAAGTCAGTTAGATGAAGCTATTGCCTACTTCAATGCTTTTAAATCTACTCAAGATAAGAAAGCTGATAAGCCGCAGTTTACTGATAATGGTAAATTAATACTAAAAGCTATGATAGAGAACAATGAAGAAAGAGCGAATATGTTCTCAGCAAAACAAATAGCAGAATATGCCTTTATCACTTCAAGACAAGTATCTGGTGCGATAAGAAAGTTGGTTACTGATGGCTATTGTGAAAAAGTAGGTCAAGACCCAATTATTTATTCATTAACTGACCTAGGAAAGCAAATTGATGTTGCTTCTCTTGAATAGTTTGACATATTAAAAAAAATATGATATAATATGTATATAAGGTTAAGAGTTCCTTATAAAAACTTTCTAGCCATTGGGTTTGGAGTTCCCATGATAAAAACTCCTCTCTATATGGTGAGGTTGGTACATTAAACTGGTTCAATCCCAGTTCTCGCCACCAAATGTCAAATAATAAAATGTTTGACAAAATAAAAAAAATATGATATAATAAATATGTAAAGAAAAAAAATATTTGTTAAAGAAAAAGGAGAAATGTAGTATGAAAAAAATAATCAACAAAGCACACGTAGAAGGAAGAATATCTGAAAGCACATTAGAAGTTAAAGTATCTAAAAAAGGTGTAACTTATATTGGTGGTAAATTAGATGTAGCAACTGATAACGAAGGACTTAATATTGTAACAGTTGAGTTCCCTTATGTAGCAGAAAGATTTAATAATGGAAATGAAAACAAGACTTATGGAGTTCTAAAGAACATTATTGAACATGGTAAGACAATAATGGGTAATCCTGGAGAAGAAGCTACAATGGTAAGACTTGATCCATCAATTTCATTAAATGAATGGTATAGAGATGAAAATGGTACTAAGACATTAGTTTCAACAAAAAGATTAACTGGTGGTTTCGCTCACATAGTAAATTCTATAAATGCTGACGAAGTTGCTAGAAATAAATTTGAATGTGATATGGTAATTACAGGAACTTCATTCTTCGAAGGTGATGAAGAAAGAGGAACTCAAGATAAATTAGTTGTTAAAGGTTGTACTTTTGACTTTGCTGGAAGAATGTTACCAATAGAATTATCGGTAACAAATCCAAATGGAATTAAGTATTTTGAAGATAAGATAGATGCTTCACCTGCTAATCCAGTATTCACAAAAGTTTGGGGAAAAGTTGTTAATGAAACAATAATAACTCAAACAACTGAAGAATCTGCGTTTGGTGAACCAGTAGTAAAAGAAGTTAAGAGAAATAAGAGAGACTGGGTATTAACTGGTATGGCAGTATCTCCTTATGAATTTGATGATGAAACATCAATAACTGCTCAAGAATTAAAAGATGCGATAGCTGCTAGAGAAGTTTACAAAGCTGAATTACTTCAAGCTCAAGAAGCTAGAGAGGCTGAAAAAGCAAAAGGAAATAATGCTTTCACAGCAACTTCTATGGCTCCAGCGAATGGAGGATTTAACTTCTAGTAGTAAAAAAGATGATAATGTAGAGGACTTCGGTCCTCTTTTTATATGGAGGTAATTAAATGAGTAAAAACACAGGTTATGATAATAAAGGACAATATAATGGTTATGTGAGAAACAATGATGAAAGAGCAGAATTTGATTTTTATGCAACTCCACCAGAGGAAGTAAAAAACATTCTTAGATATGAACCTCTTGTTGAAGGTAATATAGTTCTTGAGCCATGCTGTGGGCTTGGACATATGATACAGGGTATAGATTCGTATCTAATTGATAATAATTTAGAAACGAAAGTTAAGGTATTTGGAACCGATTTGGTAGATAGAGGATTACAAGATGGAAGAACAGTATTTGGCTTAGATTTTCTTTCTGACGACTATCCTTTTGCTAAAAAAGCAGATATTATTATAATGAATCCTCCGTATGATAAAATTGAAGAGTTTACATTAAAGGCTTTTAAAAGAGCTAATAAAATAATAATGTTAGCGAGAACACAATTCGCAGAAAGTCAATCAAGATATGAAAACATATTTAAAGAAAATCCTCCTAGTAGAATTTATCAATATGTTGATAGAATTGCGTGTTATAAAAATGGAGATTTTTCTAAGAAACAAAGCTCTGCTCAATCTTACTCTTGGTTTGTTTTTGAACCTAATAGAAGAGAAAAGACTACTGAATTCTTTTGGATAAGAAGAGCGGATAAATTATAATTTAATATTCTTTACCTCTTGACAATTATAAAAAAATATGATATAATATAAATATAGAAAATAAGTTTTTAAATTAAAGGAGAAATGATAGCAAAGGGACGTAAGTCCCTTTTCTTTAATTCTAAACATCATTAAATATCATAGAGGAATGAGGAAATGAAAATATGTAAGTATTGTGGCACCGCATTTGATAAAAGACCAAATTCAGATATTTGTTTTGAGTGTATGCCAAGTGGATTAACAGCTTCTCAAAGAAATACAAGAAAAAAAGAATTGGAAAGAAAAGCCAATCCAATAATTCTAAGATGTCCATGTTGTGAAAAAGATTTTGAATTGCCTTTTGGCGAGATTAACAGAAAGTATTGTTTTGAATGTGTACCAAGTGGTTTAAACAAATTAGAGCAACAAACCCGAATAAGATATTTGGCGAAAAGAAAGCTAGTAAACTTATTTGGAGGAAAATGTTGTCTATGTGGATACGACAAGTATGTATCTGCTCTTGAGTTTCATCACTTAGATGATAGTGGAAAAGAGTTTAACATCGGAAATCACATTACCTCTTGTGAGTTTAGTGATAAGATGTTAGAAGAAATTAGAAAATGTGTTTTATTATGCTCTAATTGTCATAGAGCATATCACGCAAATGAAATTACAGGTTTCAAAAAGTTTGACAAATAATAAAAATTATGATATAATATAAATATAGAAAGTAAGAAAAAAAATAAAGTTAAATTAAAGGAGAGATTTTTATATGTTAGATTTATTAAGTTTACAACCCCACCAAGTGAGCAGGAATTTAAGAGGTTATTCTGTAATGTTTTATGGTGAACCTAAATCAGGTAAGACTACAACAGCTACTAAGTTCCCAAATCACTTAATATTAGGTTTTGAAAAAGGTTGGAATGCTATTCCAGGTGCTATGGCTATGCCTATTAATTCTTGGTCTGAATTTAAAAAGATTTTAAGACAATTAAAAGATCCAGCAGTTCAAGCTAAGTTTGAAACTATTATAATTGATACTGCGGATATAGCTTATGACTATTGTGAAAAGTTCATCTGTAATAACAAAGGAGTAGACACAGTTGGACAAATTCCTTTCGGACAAGGTTATACAATGGTTGGTAAAGAGTTTGATGAATGTCTAAGATTGATAGTTCAATTAAACTACGGTTTAGTTATCATATCTCACTCTCAAGATAAGACATTTACAAATGAACAAGGTGTTGAATATAACCAAATAGTTCCTACTCTTGCCAATAAAGCAAGACTAATATGTCAAAGAATGTGTGATATAATTGGTTATTCAAGAAGCGTTGAAACTCCAGATGGTTTAGCAACTAAGCTATTCATGAGAGGAACTCCAAGATACGTTGCTGGTTCAAGATTTAAGTACACTCCAGACGTAATTGACTTCTCTTATAAGAATTTAGTTGATGCTATAGGAGAAGCTATTGATAAGCAAATGGCTGAAGATGGTGCTGAAAACTTTACTGACGCTAAGAACAATGCAAACTCTTCTAAAGCTACTGTTGTTGATTATGACATGGTAATGGCTGAATTCAATGAAATAACAAGTGGCTACATGCAAAAAGACCCATCATTCTATGGTCCAAGAATAGTTGAAATAGTTGAAAGACATCTTGGAAAAGGTAGAAAAGTTGGAGATTGCTCAAGAGACCAAGCTGAGGTAATTGACTTAATAGTTTACGATTTAAAAGATTTAGCTTAATAAACAAAGGATTGCGGAAACGCAGTCCTTTTGTTTTACCTTTTGAAAATTTGACTTTATAATAAAAATATGATATAATAAACATATAGAAAAGGAAGTGAAAAAAATGGCTAGAAAAGTTAAGTGTCTTTTTTGTGGAGAGCAATTCTATAGAGAAGATGTTGAGTTTGTTCAAGTTAAAAATAGGTATGCTCATAAAGAGTGCTTTGATAAAGCCGAGGCTAATAAAAGTCAAGAAGAAAAAGACTTAAAAGAACTTGAAGAGTATATTATGAAAATGTTTAACGAAACTTTTGTTAATGCTAGAATTAGACAGCAAATAAAAAGAATGAGAGAACAATATAACTACTCTTATTCGGGAATATTAAAATCACTTATTTATTTCTTTGAAATTAGAAGAAATCCTATTGAAAAAGCCAATGGAGGTATTGGTATTGTGCCTTATGTGTATGAAGACGCAAGAAAATACTATTATGATTTATATATGGCTCAAAAAAGAAATGAGGATAAAAAAGTGGGAGAGTTAGTTTCAAAAGGAAGAGAAATTAAAATTAAACCACCTATAAGAAAACCAAGAGAGATAAAACTATTTGATTTAGGGGAGGAATAATTAATGGCTTCAAAATATGTTGATTCAATGGCAATAATGCAAGTAATAGGGTGTATATATAAATTTCCACATTTATTAGACCAAACAGATAAATACTTTTTCCATGAAGAAGATTTTACAGAAAGATTTCATCAGTCTTTATTTGGAACTATCTATAATCTAAAGGCTCTTGGGGCAAACAAAATTGGAATTGAAGATATAGAAAAATATCTAAGCGACAGACCTTCAAGAATGGCAGAGTATAAGGCTAGAAAAGGTGAAGAGTATTTATTAAAAGTATATGAAATTGCTGATATACAAAAGTTTGACTATTACTACAACAGAATGAAGAAAATGACTCTTCTAAGAAGCTATGATAATTTTGGATTAGATGTTAAATGGCTTTATGACCCAGATGAAATAATGGATATGAAGAAAAAGCAAACTCAAGAAGATTGGTTGGATAACACTTCTCTTGAATCAATAGCAGATATAATAGATGATAAAATAGAGCAAATCAAAATGACTTTTGTAGACAATGCTGGAGGTCAAGCAAAACATGCTGGATTAGGTCTTAAAGAATTAAAAGAAAGACTTAAAGAAACTCCAGAAGTTGGTGTTCCACTATATGGACCTCTTATAAATACGATTACAAGAGGAGCAAGATTAAAGAAATTCTACTTGCGTTCAGCACCAACTGGTTGTGGTAAATCTCGTTCTATGATAGCAGATGCTTGTAATATCTCTTGTAATGAAATATATGATGAACAATTAGGTTGGATTAAAAATGGAGCAGCAGAACCAACTTTATA
>JALFMW010000330.1 GCA_022782605.1 Clostridium sp.
AAAACAACTCTTTTTAATGAAATAACTGGTTCAAAACAACATGTGGGAAACTGGCCAGGTGTTACAGTTGAAAAAAAAGAGGGGAAATACAAAAAAGATAAGGGTATGACTATAGTAGATTTACCAGGAATTTACTCACTATCACCTTATTCAGCGGAAGAAATAGTAGCAAGAAATTACATAGTAGAAGAAAAACCAGATGTATTAATAAATATAATAGATGGTACAAATATAGAAAGAAATATGTACTTGACACTTCAAATATTAGAAACAGGAATTCCAACAGTAGTAGCACTTAATATGATGGATGAAGTCGAAAGTAGTGGAACTAAAATAGATATAGATAAAATATCAAAAGCTTTAGGAGTTAAAGTTATACCTATAGTTGCAAGAAATGGTAAAAACATAGACTTACTAATGAATGAAGTTAAAAAAGTTTCAAAAGAAAAAAATAAAGAGTTGAATATTTATTCTAAGGATGTGGAAGACTTTTTAGCAGATATTTTATCTCAAATTAGTGAGAATGATAATCTAAATCAAAGAGTAAATCCTAGATGGAGAAGTATTAAATTATTAGAAGAAGATCCTATTGAAAGTGAAAAATTATCTTCTGATATGAAAAATAAAATAGACCCTATAGTAAGTAAAGCAAATGAGAAATTAAATGGAGATGCAGAAGGGGAAATTGCAGATCAAAGATATAAATTTATTTCAAATGTAGTTTCAAAATCAGTACAAAAACAAGTTAAAAAAGATGGAACTAGAGTGGAAACGACTTCTGATAAAATAGACAAAGTACTTACAAATAGAATAATAGCTATACCGGCATTTTTAGCAATTATGTATGGATTATTTAAAATAACTTTTGGTGAAGGACCATTAGGTCTTGGTGTATGGCTACAAACTATAGTAGGGGATTTTTGGGATGGACCATTAACAGAAACTATACTTAATTCTCTACAAAATATGGGAGCAAGTGAATGGGCATTATCGCTAGTTGGTGATGGAATACTTGCAGGACTTGGTGGTGTAGTATCATTCTTACCACAAATCTTAGTATTATTCTTATTAATGTCTATTCTTGAGGATAGTGGATATATGGCAAGGGTTGCCTTTGTAATGGATAAATTATTTAGAAGATTTGGTTTAAGTGGAAAATCATTTATACCACTTCTTATGGGATTTGGTTGTTCAGTACCAGCACTTATGGCAAGTAGAACTTTAGAAAATGAAAAAGATAGAAAAATCACAATGATGATAACGCCATTTATGTCTTGTGGTGCAAAACTTCCAATATATTTAATGTTTGCAGCTACATTATTCGCAAATAATAATCAAACTTTAATCATTTACTCAATTTATATGTTAGGTTTAGTAGTAGCGGTAATATCAGCACTTATTTTAAGCAAATTTGTTATCAAAGGTGAAGCATCAAACTTTATTATGGAACTTCCACAATACAGAATACCTACTTTAAAAAGTGTATTTATACATGCCTTAGAAAAAGTTAAAGGATTTGCTATTAAGGCTGGAACAATAATTCTAGGATCAACAATATTAATTTGGTTCTTATCAAACTTTAACCTTGGTGGTATGTGTGAAATGGAAGATAGTATATTAGCGACAATAGGTAGAAGTATACAATGGATATTTGCACCACTTGGATTTGGCAACTGGAAAGCATCTGTTGCCGTAGTAACAGGATGGATAGCAAAAGAAAATATAGTTTCAACATTTGGAGTATTATATGGAGCTAGTGATGCCATAGCAGAAGCTGCTATGGAAGGTAGTGCAGCAATACCAGGTGTAGCAGCAGCATTTACTAAAGCCTCAGCATTTGCTTATATGGCATTTAACTTACTTTGTATGCCTTGCTTTGCAGCAGTTGGAGCTATCAAAAAAGAAATGGGTAACTGGAAAGATACTTTAAAAACTATAGGATTCCAAATGTTAGTTGCATGGATAGTTGCATTTATAGTTTATATAATATGTGGATTTATCTTCTAGATTTTTAAAGTAAAGTTATATTGATTTAAAATATATTTTGAATTAATTGAGTTATCTAAAGTGAAGGTAATAAAAAGGGATGATAATATGATAAATTACGTAATCGGTATAGGCGCAGTCCTAATAGTAATTTTATTATTTAGAAATTTAATAAAAAAAGCTAAAGAAGGGAATTCAGGTTGCTGTGGTGGTTGCAACGGATGTTCATCGGTAAATCAATGTAACCACAAACAATAATTTCTTAAAATTTTAACCTTCTTTATAAAAAGGATGAGAAATTCATCCTTTTTATTTTTTTGCAGAAAATATAAACTACAAATATGAGGCAAAAAATAATATAACAATATATGGTATAATAAATTAGAGTAAGAAAATATGTAGAGAGGAGTATTACATGAAAGAAATATACGAAGTTTCAGATGAATATTTAAATAGTCAATTAAAATATTTAAAGCTATTATCTAGAAAATACTCAAGTGTATCAGAGGCAAGTGCTGAAATAATAAATCTAAAAGCTATTTTAAATCTTCCTAAGGGTACAGAGCATTTTTTATCAGATATTCATGGTGAGTATGAACCATTTGTTCATGTTTTAAAGAATGCATCTGGAGTAGTTAAGAGAAAAATAGAAGAGTTATTTGGAAATTCTATGATAGAAAGTGAACGAAGAAGATTAGCAACAATTGTTTATTATCCAGAACAAAAACTTGACTTAATTGAAAAAGAAGAAACTCAAGAAGAAATAGAGGATTTTTATAGAATTACTATTTACAGATTGATAGAATTACTAAGATATGCATCTAGTAAATATACAAGATCAAAGGTAAGAAAATTTCTTCCAGAAGATTTTAGATATATTATAGAAGAATTACTACATCCAGATTCAACAAGTCCTCATAAAGATGAATATTATAAAAGTATAGTAGATAATATTATAGAAATTGATAGAGCGAGAGTATTTATAATAGAAGTTTCAAAAGCTATACAAAAGCTTGTAATAGATAGATTACATATAGTAGGCGATATTTATGATAGGGGACCAAGACCTGATATTATCATGGATACGTTGATTAATTATCACAATGTGGATATACAATGGGGAAATCATGATATTTTATGGATGGGAGCAGCAGCAGGTCAAAAAGTCTGTGTGGCCAATGCCATAAGAATATCTGCAAGATATGCTAACTTAGATATAGTAGAAGATATTTATGGAATTAATATTCTTCCTCTAGCAACATTTGCCCTAGAAGCATACAAAGAAGACCCATGTACTGAATTTATGCCTAAAATAAGTGATGATGAAGCATCAACTACAGAAAGATCATTAATTGCCAAAATGCATAAGGCAATAAGTATAATTCAGTTTAAATTGGAAGCTGAAATAATTAAAAGAAGACCTGAGTTTGAAATGGACCATAGATTACTACTTGATAAGGTGAACTATGAAGAGGGAACTATAGAACTTAAAGGGAAAACTTATAAGTTAAAAGATAATAACTTCCCAACAATAGACCCTAAAAATCCATATAAATTAACGCCTAGAGAAGAGATGGTAATAGAAAAACTTGCAACGTCTTTTGAAAATAGTGATAAACTTCAAAAACACGTGGAATTCTTATTCTCTAAGGGAAGTATTTACTTAAAGACAAATGGAAATTTACTTGTTCATGGTTGTGTTCCTTTAACAGAAGATGGAGATTTTATGTCAATGAAAATTGATAATAAGTTGTATAAAGGTAAAGAGTTAATGGACAAGATGGAATCTTATATCAGGAAAGGCTACTTCCTTGATAAAAAGAATTCAGAAAAAGAATACGGAAAAGATATGATGTGGTATTTATGGACAGGTAAATGTTCATCATTATTTGGAAAAGATGATATGACAACTTATGAAAGATACTTTATAGCTGAAAAGGAAACTCATAAAGAAAATAAAAATCCATACTACACATTGAGAGAAGAAGATGAAGTTCTTAAGAAAATATTTGATGAATTTGATTTGGATTTTGAAAGTGGACATATTATAAATGGCCATGTGCCAGTAAAAAGTAAAAATGGAGAAAGTCCTGCTAAAGCAGGTGGAAGAATTTTAGCAATTGATGGTGGATTTTCTAGAGCTTATCAAGGAAAAACAGGAATTGCTGGATATACTTTAATTTATAATTCTCAAATGATGCAACTTGTATCTCACGAGCCATTCTCTTCTGCAGAAGATGCGATTATTAATGAAAATGATATACTATCAACATCTATAATAGTAGAAAGAAGAGCAGAAAGAATGTTTGTAAGAGATACTTATGATGGTATGAAAATTCAACAAGAAATAAATGATTTAAAGTTACTTTTACTTGCTTATAAAAAAGGTTTAATAAAAGAAACTTAAAAAATATAAAAACTATCTCATTGATATAATTAAATGAGATAGTTTTTTTGCTATAAGACCAATATATTGTTTTTAGTAAAACTAATAATAAAAAAGAATATTTAAGTAGAAATAATATTATCCAAAAAGTTAAATTTATTATTATCTAAAAACAAAGAAAAATGTTGTAAATCTTGAAATTTCAAGCTGTTAAACAGATTTTATAAGACGCAATTTTTTGACATATTAGTAGAAATAAAGTATAATAACCAGTGTATTTAAAATGAATAAGAGGTGGATAAAGTGGAGAAGATTAAGATTCAACCAGTATTGGTTGGTGGAGATATAAACTGTTATTCTGTTGCTAGAGCTTACCATGAAGCCTACGGAGTTAAATCTATAGCATTTGGTAAAATGTTACTTGGAGCAACAAAGGATAGTAATATAATAGATTTTAGAGTTGATCCTAATATGGGAAATAAAGAAGAGTTCATAAAAGTTTTATTAAAAACTGCAGATGAGCTTGCAGAACCAAACAAAAAGCTTATCATTCATGGATGTACTGATGAGTATGCAGAATTAATAATTGACTATAGAGATGTTTTATCTGAAAAATATATAGTGCCATATATAGGTTCAGAATTAAAAAATAAATTAATCGAAAAAGAATTATTCTATCAAATGTGTGAAGAATATGGTCTAGATTATCCAAAAACATATATATACAATAAAGGTGATGAAGTAAAAGATTTCGGATTTAATTATCCAGTAATCTTAAAAGCATCAGATAGTATATCATTCTTCCAAAATGCTTTTGAAGGAATGAATAAAGCTTACTTAATACAAGATGAAGAAGAATTTAAAAGGGAAATAGAAAAAATATATTCTCATGGTTATGAAAAATCTATGATAGTTCAAGATTATATACCTGGTGATGACTCACACATGAGAGTTTTAACTTGCTATTCAGATCAAAATGGTAAAGTTAAAATGCAATGTTTAGGACATGTTTTACTAGAAGAACATACTCCAAAAGGAATAGGAAACCATGCAGCTATCATAACTGAATATGATGAAGAAGTTATGACTAAGTTTAAAAACTTCTTAGAAGCAATCAACTACACAGGATATTCAAACTTTGATATAAAATACGATGCAAGAGACAACAAATACAAAGTATTTGAAATAAACTTAAGACAAGGTAGAAGTAACTACTATGTAACTTCTTCAGGAAACAATATAGCTAAATTTGTTGTGGAAGATAGAGTTTACAATAAAGAGTTACCTTTAAAAATACAAAAAGAACCTTTCTTCTGGAGATGTATACCAAAACAAGTAGTTTATAAATACGTAAAAAATCCAGATTTAGTTAAAAAGTGTAAAGAACTTGATGCAGCAGGAAAATCAGCTACATCATTTGGATATAAGGCTGATTTAAAAGGTAACTTCAAAAGAAGCTCATATGTTTCTCTTTACTATATAAATCAATTTAGAAAATTTAAAAAATACTGCAAGTAGATTGGTGATAATTATGGAAAATAAAACTGTAGGTGTTTTAGGCGGCCTAGGACCTATGGCCTCTGTATATTTTTATGAAATGGTAGTAAATATGACAGATGCAAAGACTGACCAAGAACATGTGGATATGATAATAACAAATAGAGCAACTACACCAGATAGAACTGCTTTTATAGTAGGGGATTCTAAAGAAGACCCATCAGAAGTATTAATAAATGATGCTAAAAAATTAGAAGCATATGGTGTTGATTTTATTGTAATGACTTGTAATACAGCTCATTATTTCTACAATAAAATAGCAAATAGTGTTAATATTCCTTTAATAAATATAGTTGAAGAAACTATAAAACATGCTAAAGAAACTAATCACAAAAAATTAGGTATTCTTGCAACAACAGGAAATATAAAAACGAATTTATATCAAAGCATGTGTGAAAAATATAATATGGAATACTTAGTACTAGACGAAAATAGACAGTCTCAAGTAATGGAAATAATTTATGATGACATAAAAAGTGGAAAACCTGCCGATATGGACAAGTTTAATGCAATAGTAGATTATTTAAAAGAAAATAATTGCGATGGTGTTATACTTGGTTGTACAGAGTTATCCATATTAAAAAATGATAACAATCTAGATGGAGATTTTTATATAGATTCTTTAGAAATGCTTGCTAGAGAAACTATTATAAAAAGTGGAAGAAAATTAAAATAGAGTAGTTTTGACTACTCTATTTTTTAAAATGGGAAAGGAAGTATATTATGAAGTTATTTAAACTAATGGAGGATGTAAAATTTACATCAAACTTACCTTTAGAAAAAATTAATGAAATTGAAATAAAAGATATAGCATATAACTCTAGAAATTGCCAAGAAGGGTTTATCTTTGTTGCCTTAGTTGGAGAAACAGTTGATGGACATAGATTTGTAAAAAATGCTTATGACAATGGTGCAAGAGTATTTTTACTTCAAAAAGGCATGGAAGCTGATAAAAATGTTATGGGACTAGCTAAAGATGCAGTAAAAATATTTGTTGATAATACTAGAATAAGTTTATCAAGAATATCTCATAACTTCTTTAATAAGCCTTCTGAAAGCTTAAAAATAGTTGGTGTTACAGGAACAAAAGGTAAAACAACTATAACAAATTATATTGCTACTGTATTAAACGAAGCTGGAATAAATACAGGAGTTATAGGTACAAACGGAACATTTTTCAATGGAACTTACGAAGTAACTGCCAATACAACACCTGAAAGTTATGAACTTCATAGAATATTTAGAAAGATGCTAGATAATGGTGTTAAATGTGTATCTATGGAAGTTTCATCAGGTGGTATAATGCAAAATAGAGTAGAAGATGTTGATTTTGATGTGGCAATCTTCTCAAACTTATCTCCAGACCATATAGGACCTAAAGAACATCCAACATTTGAACATTATATGAAGTGTAAAGCTAGACTATTTAAAATGGCTAAACATGGAATAATAAATGTGGATGATCAATATGCAAAAGATATAATAAGTGAAGCAACTTGTAATATAGAGACTTTTGCAATAGAAAATAAAGCAAATTTAACTGCCGATAATATAAGATATTCAAAAGAAATAGATTCTCTTGGAGTAAGTTTTGATTGCAATACAAATGATGAAAAATTCCCATGTTTCATATGCTCTCCAGGAACTTTTAGTATATATAATGCCTTAGCTGTAATAGCTGTTTGTAGATATTTAGGAGTAAAAAGAGAGGTAATGGTAGATGCTTTAAAAACTGCTAAAGTTAGCGGAAGAGTTGAAGTTTTACCAATACTTCCCTATGCAACAGTAGTAGTAGATTACGCTCATAATGGTGTCAGCCTAGAAAATATTTTACAAACTCTTAAAAATTATGATCATGAAAGATTAATATGTCTATTTGGTTCAGTTGGTGGAAGAACAGAAATAAGAAGAAAAGAGTTGGGAGATGTAGCAGCTAGAGAATGTGATATGGCAATACTTACAGCTGATAATCCTGATTTTGAAGATCCAATGAACGTTATAAATGATATTGCACAGTCTTTTGAAAATTCTTCTTGTGAAGTTATAAAAATAGCAGACAGAGAAGAAGCTATAAAATATGCTGTAAGAAATGCAAAAGAAGGCGATATGATAGTATTTGCTGGAAAAGGTCATGAAAAATATCAATTAATAAATGGTGAAAAGGTGCCATTTGATGAAACTTCTATAGCAAAAGAAGAAGCTAAAAAAGTTTTAGAAGAAAGATTGTTACTAGTTTAATATGCTGTGATAAAATAGGACAAATTTAATTATTTGTCCTATTTTTTTTATTTCAAAAAAAAATTTTAAATTTATGTAGATAAGGACTATATAAACAATGAAAAATTTGGTAATATATAACTTGTAAAAAATTGCAAACTAGTTAGTGTCAGAGAGGGGATTATGATTTATGATTAATAATATCATAAGTGACAAAGGAATAATAGAAAGAGAGAAAAGAATATTTGAACAAATAGCATTTAGTGTGTTAATTATATCTTGTATTTATATATTTAATATATTTTCTAGAATTGGACAAGAAATATCATACCTAGAATCAACGCTGGTTTTTATACGAAGTTTTAGTTCTATATTGTCATTATTAGCTTTTGGCAGTTGTCTAATTTCTTATACTAGATTAAAACAAGAGAGTGTTTTTATAATATCGTTGATGTATTTAGGCTTAGCAGTAAGTATAGCATCTGGACAGCTTGACTTTCTTAGTTTTTATTATAATGAATATACTTTATTTAGCTATATAACAGTTTCAACATCATTATTAAGAATATTGTTACTTATAATAGCAATTATGCCAAAGAGTAGGATAAAAACATTAATATTGAAATATAAAAATTCTTCCATGTTATTTGTAATAACTTATACAATAGTATTTGATATATTAGAAAAGAAAATGGATATTTTAGAACCACTTCATAGTAGAGAATTCTTTATAATGTATAACTATTTTTTAATGTTTGTTTATATTATCTCTGCAATAAGGCTATTTATAGTGGGGACTAGAGAGAAAGAATATATATTTGTTGTTTTAGCATCTAGTATATCCATGTTGGCTATAAAAGCAGTATATGCAATTGATGTAGTTAATACAACATCTTTTTATGTTAAATTGACATCTGTATCAATAACATATGTCATATTTTTAATAGTAATTGCAGGTTCATTTATTGAACTATATTTATATATAAATAGAACAAAAGTATTAAATGAAAATTTAAGTTTATTTTATAATTTAGCAGATAATAATAAACATAGTTTTATGTATATTTGTAATGAAGATGGAGAGATACAATATGCTAATAAAAAATTTAAAGAACATTATTGTATTAATTCGCAAGAAGATGAAAATATAATTAAATCATCATTTATTAAAGAAAATAATAGTTTAAATAATAATGAAGAGGTTTTAAAAAGTTTAAATAA
The DNA here is from genome assembly GCA_022782605.1 of Clostridium sp. Lineage (GTDB taxonomy): Bacteria > Bacillota > Clostridia > Peptostreptococcales > Peptostreptococcaceae > Terrisporobacter. Next base: position 9,368 of record JALFMW010000330.1, read on the forward strand.
GTATGGCATGTGGAGAGGTATAATAAAAAATGAGCAAGAAAATAAAGCAATAGATTGCTCTTTACAAGTTATAAATAGTCTAGATGGGAAAAAAGAGTATGCAGTTACATATATGGATATATCTGAATTTATTAATACAGAGCTTGAACTGGAGAAGCTTAAGGTATATAACAAAGAGAAAACAGATTTTATGTCTAATATTTCTCATGAGCTTAGAACACCTATAAATATTTTTTATTCAACAATTCAACTACTTGATATATCTTTACTAAAAACGGATAGAGATTTTAAAGAAACCTATGAAAAATATCGAAGAACTCTACACGTTAATTGTAAAAGAATGTTAAGGTTAATTAATAATGTGGTGGATATTTCTAAAATAGAAACAGGAATACTTAAAGGAAAATTTGATTATTATAACTTAGTAGCTATAGTGGAAGATGTAACTTTATCTGTTGTTAATTATGCCGAGTTAAAATCAATTAACATTCAATTTGATACAAATGAAGAAGAATTTATCACCATGTGTGATCCATCTATGATAGAAAGAGTTTTATTAAATTTACTTTCAAATGCCATAAAATTTACTCCAGAAAACAAAAATATTTATGTTGATATATATGTAAATGATGATTTTGCAGAAATAAATATAAAAGATGAAGGAATCGGTATAAGTAAACGAGATAAAAATGTAATATTTGAAAGATTTGTACAGGCAGATAAATCATTAACAAGAGAAAATGAAGGTAGTGGTATAGGGTTGAGTATAGTAAAATCAATCATTGATCTTCATGATGGTTATATAAGTGTAGAAAGTAAAGTAGGACAAGGTAGTATATTTAAAATAATATTACCTCGTAGATGTGATAAAAATACTGATTATAAGATATATGATATAAATAGTTATAATACAGAACTTGAGCTGTCAGATATATATGAAGTTTTAGTGTAACTTAAAATCCTCAGAAATGGGGATTTTTTGTTGAAGTAAATAATTTGGAGTAGAAATTATTAGTATATTGAACAAAAAAATAAAAATATAGTAATAAAATTATTGACCATAAAAAAAATGGATGATATAATGATAACAACAAATAAGTGATAATGATTATTGATTATAGATATTAACGATAATTAACATGAGAAGACATTAAAGGAGAAATAGAGATGAAAAGATTAAAATCATTAGCGTTAGTAGCTGTAGCAGTTGCTACGTTTGGACTTGTAGGTTGTTCATCAGATAAAGGACAACAACAGCAAGCAGCTACAAAAGTAGTTGAAACAGTAAAAGGAGAAGTGGAAATACCAGCGAATCCTCAAAGAATAGTAGATATATCAGGAAGTAGTGAAGAGTTAGCAATACTTGGACACACTGTAGTAGGAACAGCAAATGTAGATTCTTATGATACAGAAAATATACCATCATACATGAAAGATCAATTAGGAGATGCAAAAGTAGTTGGTCACTCAATGATGGAAACTGCAGATATTGAAGCAATACTTGCTTGTGAGCCAGACTTAATAATAATGGCACCAAGACAAGAAAAAATATATGATGAGTTAAAAGAAATAGCTCCAACAGTTATGTTAGAAGATCAATCAAATGATTGGGAAGCAAAATTAAAAGATGTAGCTAAGTTATTTGGACAAGAAGATGAAGCTCAAGCTTGGTTAGATGATTATTATGCAAAAGCTGAAAAATTAGGAAAAGAAATAAAAGAAGCTAACGGTGAAGATACAACTTACTTAACAGTTTTAGCAAGTTCAGGATCATTTATGGTATTTACTGAAGGTGGTATAGGAACAGTATTAAAAGATGATATGAAATTACCACAACCAGCTAATATGCCAGCACAAGATAGTATAACACTACCAACTGTTACTATGGAAGGTTTATCTGAAATAGATGCAGACCATATAATAGTAATAGCTACAGAGTCAGATAAAGCTGATTTAGAAGCTAGTTCAGTTTGGTCACAAATTAGAGCAGTGAAAGAAGGAAATGTAACTATATTAGATGCAAGTCCATACTTCTCACAAGCTTATAATCCAATAGGAAGAGAATTAATATTAGAGTCTGTTAAAGATTCAGTAATAGAATAGATAAAAACCTAGGTGGGGAAAATATAATTATTTTCTTCACCTATTTTAAGTTAAGGGAAAATGATACTCATTTATATATGAAAAGGAGAATTGGTTATGAGTAAGCATAAAAAGAGAAATAAGGCTTTAATACTTATGATAATGGGTATTATTTTGCTAGTGGGCGGAATAGCAGTATCCATATCATTGGGAGCTAAAAATATAGATGTAAGAACAATAATAAGCAGTATTTTATGTGATAATAATGATATAAATACGAAAATAATTAGAGATATGAGAATACCAAGAGCACTAGCTGCAGCATTAGTTGGAGGATTTTTAGCAGTATCGGGAGCAATAATGCAAGGTATTACTAGAAACCCAATAGCTGAACCATCAGTAATGGGTATTACTCAAGGGGCTACATTTATGATAGCTTTATCTTTAGTATTACAAAGAATTAATCCTAATTTAGTACTTGGAAGTTTTTCAAAGATGATGTTTGCTTTTTTAGGAGCAAGTATAAGTGGATTATTTGTTTACTTTATAAGTTCAAGAGGTATAAAAAAGGTAGACCCAGTTAAGCTTGCTTTAGCAGGTACAGCTATGGGAACTTTATTGATTTCTTTAGCAATGGGTATTTCTATGTACTTTAATTTATCTCAAGAACTTAGTTTTTGGATAGCTGGAGGATTGACATCTGCTAAATGGCAAGGTGTTTATCTACTTTTAATAGTTGGGACTATAGGTTTAATAGCAGCTATGATAATGGCACCAAAGATTACAATACTAAGTTTAGGTGAAGAAGTGGCTATAGGATTAGGACAAAGAACTAACTTAGTAAGATTTATTTCATTAATAATAGTAATTTTACTTACGGGAGCATCAGTTTCAGTAGCTGGTAATATAGTATTTGTAGGTCTTATAGTACCTCAAATAGTTAGAGGGCTTATTGGTGCAGATTACAAATATATAATTCCATTATCAATGTTATTTGGATCAGTTTTATTAGTATATAGCGATATTGTTGCTAGAATGATTAACCCTCCTTATGAAACACCTATTGGATCTTTAACAGCATTACTTGGAGTTCCAATATTTATTTACCTTGTGAGAAAGGAAGGTTAATAAGAGATGAAGAAAAATAAGAAATTTTTATTAGTTATTGGTATATTAGTAACCTTAATAGTTACAACTTTTTTAGTTAGTTTAAATATGGGTTCTTTATCCATAGAACCTTTTGATGTAATAAAAACTTTAATAGGTCAAGGCTCTAAAGCCCACGAGATTGCTATTTTTAAATTAAGACTACCAAGAATAGTAATTGCCATATTAGTAGGTACAGCCCTTGCAACTTCGGGAACAATTTTGCAAGGTGTAACTAAAAATGATTTAGCAGACTCAGGAATTTTAGGGATAAATTCAGGTTCTGCCCTTTTTGTAGTAATGTATATTTACTTCATGAATGGAAATGTGTATGATGGTATAAATAATTTAACTATTTTTACAATGCCAATAGTTGCTTTAACTGGAGCTATATTTGCAGCTTCCTTAATTTATATATTAGCATGGAATAAGGGGATTAAATCTTCTAGACTGCTATTAATTGGTATAGGAGTAAATATAGCATTTACATCATTACTTACAATTTTCCAACTTAAATTTACAACACAAGAGTTCAATAGAGTGATGGCTTGGACATCAGGAAGTATATGGGGTTCTAACTGGAAATATGTAATGGCTATTTTACCATTTATATTAATATTAATGTCTCTAACAGTTTATAAATCTAGATATTTAGATGCACTTAACTTAGGAGATGAAGTAGCAACAGGTCTTGGTGTAGAAGTAGAAAAAGAAAGAAGAAAATTATTAATATATGCTGTTGTGCTATCAGGGGTAGCTACTTCTGTAGCAGGTAGTATAGGATTTTTAGGACTGGTTGCACCTCATATAGCTAGAAGATTAGTAGGACCAAAACATATAAAGTTAATTCCTACAGCAGCACTTATAGGTACTTTGATTTTATTAGTTGGAGATACAATATCAAGAAATATAATAGCACCTATGGAAATTCCAGTGGGAATAGTTGTAGCAATTATAGGTGTACCATACTTTATTTATTTAATGTTAGCAGAGTAGAAAGAAGGAGAGAAAATGACAGCTATAAGTACTAAAAATTTAAATATTTCTTATGGAAATTTAGATATAGTAAAAGATTTAAACTTAGAAATACCAAAAGGTAAAATAACTACTATAATAGGTGCCAATGGATGCGGTAAGTCTACGATTTTAAAAACTATCGCAAGAATAATAACACCTAAAAGTGGTGATATATTTATAAATAAAACAAATATAAAAGAACAATCTTCAAAAGATTTAGCTAAGACTATGGCAGTATTACCTCAAAGTCCTCAAGCACCAAAAGGTCTTACAGTTGAAGAGCTAATATCTTATGGAAGATTCCCTCATCAAAAGGGCTTTGGAAAAATGAAAAATGAAGATGAGGATATAGTAACTTGGGCTTTGGAAGTTACAGGAATAAAAGAATTTAGAGATAGACCAATAGAAGCTTTATCTGGAGGACAAAGACAAAGAGCATGGATAGCAATGGCTCTAGCTCAACAAACGGAAATATTAGTTCTTGATGAGCCTACTACTTATTTAGACTTAGCTCATCAATTAGAAGTATTAAATTTATTAGAAGAATTAAATAAAAAACACGGGACAACAATTGTCATGGTTATACATGAATTAAATAATGCGGCAAGATTTGCTCATCATATGATAGGAATAAAAAAAGGGAAAATAGCTTGTGAGGGAACTGCCCATGAAGTTATGACTAAAGAAAATCTTAGAGAATTATTCAATATAGATGCTGAAATCGTAGAAGATCCTAGATCTAAAAAGCCTGTATGTATAACTTATGATATGGTGGGATAGGTGATCAGATGGAAAATCAAGAATCATTAAGACATGAAAATATAAGTAAATTACTAGTAAAGTACTCTGTACCTGCCATACTTGCTATGATGGTTACTTCATTATATAACACAGTTGATAGGGCTTTTATAGGTTCTATGGAGAATGTAGGGGCTTTAGCAATATCAGGACTTGGTGTTACTATGCCGCTTATGACAATCCTTGGAGCATTTTGTGTTGGTATAGCAGTTGGTGGAAGTACTAATGTATCTATTAAATTAGGTGAAAATAATAGAGAAGAAGCTGAGCGAGTTATAGGAAGTACAGTGGCATTAGAACTTACTGTAGGTTTAGCTATGACGATATTAAGTATATTCTTTTTAGATAAGCTACTTTATGCATTTGGAGCTAGTGTTGATACAATAAAATATGCAAAAGAATATATGAGTGTAATATTTATGGCAGCATGGTTTAATCTACCGGGATTTGCTCTAAATAGTTGTATAAGAGGAGAAGGCAATCCAAAACTAGCAGCAAGAATGATGATAACTGCTTGTATTCTTAATATAATATTAGATCCAATATTTATATTTGGACTTAATCTTGGAATAAAAGGTGCAGCCATAGGAACAATAATAAGTCAGCTATTTATATGTACTTGGTCAACTTATTACTTTACTTTAGGAAAATCAAATTTAAAATTAAGATTAAAATATATTAAATTAGATAAGAAATTATTAAAATTAATAATAGCAATTGCCATGACTCCTTTCTTTATGGAGTTGGCAGCAGGATCTATACATTTAGTTACAAATAAAGTATTAAAAATATACGGTGGGGATTTATCAATTGGTGCAATGACAACAGTTACTTCCATATCATTGATGTTTTTAATGCCTATATTTGGATTAAGTCAAGGTATGCAAACAATAAGTGCTTATAATCATGGAGCAAAACAACCTGAAAGAGGAAGAAAAACATTATTCCTTGGAATTTTATATGGAACAATCATATTAACTATAGGATTTATAGTGGTAAGATTATTCCCAGAAGTTTTTGTAGG
>JALFMW010000345.1 GCA_022782605.1 Clostridium sp.
TTTTAAACAAGATACTTTATTGACAACAACTTCTCCGGTATCTTGATTAAATTCTTCTTTTTCATATACAATTAAGCCAACAAGCTTAAATGCTTTATTCTTAATATCGGCACATGAATTAACTGCGTTTCCTCCTCTTACTAAATCTTTTTTATCCTGAGTCATGTTTACTAATACTTTCATTTCTTAATTCCTCCTAATTTTCTTTACTAATTTCTTTTGCGTATTTCATAAATTCGTCGACGGGCATACCGTAAACGGCTTTATCAGTAGCTATGCAGTCTATAACTACTTTTGGTACATTGTACTTTTTGCATAATTCCTTCTCGCTTACTTTACCTTTGACTTTTTCTTCACCAATTTCGACTAATGTTGTACCTTCTACTTTATACACTTTATACGTGTTAGATTTTACAACTCGTCTTGTTACCATTTTAACATCAGCCATTTTTTCCACTCTCCTTCTTTCTATTGATTTTTGCATAAAGACATTGACCATTACTTATTACAAAGTCAAGCCCCTTTTTATGTAAAAAAATTAAGTCCATAATAGTTAAATTGTTAAAATAAGAATACATTATTTAGAACCCCTTCCCTACTACAATAGTAATTATATCATAATATGTTATTTAATACAATACGTTAATACAATTTTTTTCTTATTTTCGATATTATTTCATTCGTTGTCAAGTTTTTTAAGTCATTTGATGTTATTTCGCAACGAACCTTGTAACCAACTTTTAAAAAATGTTGTAAATCACTTTTGATATTTTTATACTTATGCAATAACAATAATTCATCATCATAAGTTAAAATTATCGCACCACGATATAACGATACATTTTTAAAATAATATTTTTTAATATGATTTATTATTTTATCAATTTCTTCATCAGTACAAAAATACTCATTACCTACTTTATGCAATTTTAATACCCCCTAATTATCGTTTATTTTTCTTATTAGTTATTTCTTCAATTAAGTCAACTCCTACCAAAATTACTCCAAATAATAAAACTAATATTCCAATTAATCCAATCATATAATCACCCCTAATAATATTCTTTACTATTATTTATTAAATCATAGTATTCATTTGTTACACCTAAAGTGTATGTAGTTTCCAAAATTCCTATATTACTAGCAGTCGTAAAGCTACAACCATTTACATTTATTGTATGTATTTTATCATCATTATACCATGATGTAGTACGTCCTATATCGCTAAATGTTTTACCTATAACAAAATTATCAACACTTTTTACAACTTTAGCCCCTTTTTTCTTACTCATTCCACTTACTGTTATTTCAAATTTTTCTACTCCATTTTTTTCTTTTACAAAACAATATTTTTTTGCTCCTAACGTTTTAAATTTTTTATACATTCCTTCATAGTCCCAAATACCTAAATAATATTTTTTGTTGTCTTTTATTGCGTACGCTTTTATATCATTGTTTTCAGCTTGTTCAATAAGTTGTTTATTTAGTTTTTCAAATTCTTTTAAATGCTTTTTATTTTGAAATTTGATACTGTCTGTATCAAGATATACTACGTCTTTGCCTACTTTGTTAAGCATAATTTGAAGTCTTTTACGTGCGTTAGCAGTAACAAAAACACCCCATTGATAAGGCAAAAAATTATTCCTAGATTTATAAAAATCGTTTAAAGCGTCATTTATGTTCGGGCTTATTTCTTCCCACGTCATAAGTTCGTCATCGTAAAATATTTCGCTATGACATATATCTGTAACAGTCATACCATATGAAGAGTTTACCATGTTTTTTGACTTCATATATTCGTACTCTTTACCCTCTACACCTTTTAATTTTGTCTTATTTTCATAAAAATGTAATAATTTTTTTCTAAATTCATAAGGTAACTTACCTTTTTCAGAGTACATCATTTTATTTATTTTAAACTTTTCATAATTATAAGTATTTTCAATTATTTCAAAGTCAATGTTTGTACAAGTTAATCGGATCTTTTCAGCTTTTAAAACTCTTCCATTATCGTTCAATATTTTTTGTCGTTCTTCACAATGTGCGATATCAATGTATGGAATAGCTTGTGTTATATCAAGTTCAATATTACAAAAAGTTACATCAATTACACAACAAAAATTATTTAAATAATATTCAAATTTATCAATATCTTCATCAATATTTACAAACATAAATTTACCTATTGGGAAATCGTCTAACATCATTGAAGAAGGGTAAGAAGATTGAATATCATACGAATATACATTATT
>JALFMW010000348.1 GCA_022782605.1 Clostridium sp.
TCCATAATTTCCTTGGCAATAATTTTATCATCAAAGTCTATAATTTCGTCTTTTATTATTTGATAATTTTCATGACCCTTTCCAGCAATAAGTATTGTATCACCCTTTTTAGCCTTAGTTATTGCCTCTTTTATAGCTTCTTTTCTATCTTCAATTATCATGTAATTATCTTTACTTCTATCAATTCCTTCTAATATATCTTTTATTATTTCTTTTGGTTCTTCATATCTTGGGTTATCAGAAGTTATTATGGTAAAATCTGAGTTTTGTTGGGCGATATTTCCCATTATAGGTCTCTTTTCTTTTTCACGATTTCCTCCACATCCAAAAACAGTAATTATTTTTCCTCTGGCAAATTCTTTTATACTTTTTAATACATTATCTAGTGCATCTGGTGTATGGGCATAATCTACAAATACATGAAGATTTTTATTATTTTCTATTTTTTCAAATCTACCATTAACACTTCTTAATTTGCTAATTCTTTCAATTATTTCTTCCATCTTCATATTCAACATATAGCAGGCACAAATAGTAGCTAAAGCATTATATACTGTAAACTGTCCCACCATATTTAAAGTTATTTCTTGCTCAAAATTATCTGGTCCAACTAAAGTAAATACAGTTTTATCTTCATAAAGTTTTACATTTTTTCCTGTAAAAGTTGCCTCGTAATTTATTCCATATGTTACACAAGGTACATTCAAGTTTTTAATATTTTCCAATATAATTCTGCCATTTACATCGTCAATATTTATAATATTTGCTTTTGATGTTTTATAAAACAAACTTTCCTTTGCCTTCCTATAATTCTCAAATGTTTTATGAAAATCTAAATGATCTTCTGTCAAATTTGTAAATATACCAATTTCATAATTTAAATTCTCTACTCTTTTAAGTGATAAAGCATGGGATGATACTTCCATTGCACAATATCTACATCCATTTTTGTGCATATTATTTAAATTCTTTTGAATTTCCAAACTATTCGGCGTTGTATTTTTACTCTCAACTATATCTTTTCCATCTTCAATACCTGTTGTCCCAATAAAACCACACTTGCTATCAACATTTAATATATCTTTCAAAAAACTTGCCACACTTGTCTTTCCATTTGTTCCTGTTACTCCTATTAAGCATAGCTTTTCACTTGGATTATCATAAAAATTCTTTCCTAGTATTGATAGTGCTTCATTAGTGTCTTTAACTTTTACATAGGTAAATCCATCATCTTTTTTAATATTTTTTTCAACTAAAAAAGCTACCGCTCCCTTAGTTTTAGCACTTTCAATAAACTTATGGCCATCTACTTTTGATCCATCTATACATACAAATAAATCTCCCTTTTTTATATTTCTAGAATCATATTCAATACCACTTATTTCAATATCTGTTGAGCCTACTGTTGACATAATTTCAATATTTTTTAGTATATATTTTAGCTTCATAAAATCACCCTTTAATTTTATTTTCTTCTTGATAAGCTCTCAGTTTACCTAAAATCTCCTTATTTTCATAAAAAAAATTTATTAATTCCTCCATTTTTATTAATGTTTCCATATTTATTGTATGTTCTATAGTTTCTGTTTCTTCATGCAGAGAGGATTCTATTCCTAATATGGTTAAAAATTCTCTTATTGTATTATGTCGATTTAATAATTTTTCCCCCATACTATACCCAAGTTCTGTTAACTCTATATTGTCATATTTTCTATAAATCAATAATTTCTTGTCATTTAATTTCTTTATCATTTTTGTAACTGAAGGAGGTTTTATATTAAGTTGTTTAGAAATATCTTTTACCTGAACTTTATCTTTTTCCAACTTTAATCTATAAATCATCTCAATATAATCCTCTTCACTTGGTGTCAGGTTATTATTTTTTATATACTCGTTAAATGTATAATAATCCTCTTTTTTTCTCACAATAACCCCTCCTATAATTTTATATTTTGAAATTCAATTTTTTATTACTGTTATTCTTTAACCTTTTTTACATATCCTGCATAATCTAAATTAAGAATGTTAGCCTAAGCTAAAATTCGCTTCGCTCATGGCGCCAACGACATACCTTCGCTATCGCTTCAGGTAAGTCCGTTGCTTAAAACTATATAGAAAATGGAGGTGCAAAATGAAAAAACTTACAGACATTCAAGTTAAAAATACTGTAAAAGTTGAAGGATTATTATCAACTGGAAATTTAAAAGAAAGAATGCTGGCACTTGGTTTAACTGAAGGTGCTGAAATAAATGTTATTCGTAAAGGTCCCAAAAACAATTTAACAGTTTACAATATTAGGGGAAGTAAAATAGCCTTAAGACAAGAAGAAAGTAATTTAATTCTAGTTTCAGATATTTAAATAAATTAGGGGGATTAATACAATGGGTTTGACACAACAATCTACCAAAATTAAATCTTTGGAAGATATTTTTAATATAGAGAAAAAAGACGATGAATTTATGATTGCACTGGCTGGCAATCCAAATACAGGAAAAAGTACTGTATTTAATTATCTGACAGGCCTTAAACAACATACTGGAAACTGGCCTGGAAAAACTGTCTGCACTGCTAGGGGGGATTTCTCTCACAAAGATATTAATTATAGCTTGATTGATTTACCAGGTACCTATTCTCTCTTCCCCCTTTCTCAGGAAGAGATAGTTGCCCGAGATTTTATATGTTTTGGAAATCCAGATGCTGTTATTGTAGTTTGTGACAGTACATGTATAGAAAGAAATCTAAATCTTTTATTTCAAGTTATGGAACTTACTGATAATGTAATTTTATGTTTAAATTTACTTGATGAGGCTAAGAAAAAGGGTATTGAAATCGACAAAAGCAAACTTGAAGAAATTCTTGGTATTCCCGTAGTATTAACTGCTGCTAGAAGTGGATACGGTATGGATGAGTTGAAAGAAACACTAAATACTGTTGTCCACGGTAATTATAAATTTAATAATAAACCAGTTTATTACGATGATGAGATTGAGAGTATGGTAAACTCTATAAAGGATGAGCTATATGAAATAATTCCCTCAATAAATCCACGCTGGCTTGGTCTTCGACTTATTGATGGTGATGAAAGTATTTTAACTTCTTTAAATGACTATACAGAAAATGATATTCTCGATGATCTAAATACTATTAAAAGTAAACTTCCAGATATTTTTGATAAAAGTAAAATAAGAAGTCATCTTTCAAAAACAACTTATGATTATGCTAAAAGTATAAGTGATCAGGTGGTTACAGTAACTAATAGCAAGGCCTTTGATAGGGATGAAAAAATTGATAGAGTAGTTTCTTCTAAAATATTTGGTATTCCTTTGATGTTGTTATTGTTATGTGGAGTACTTTGGCTTACAATTCAAGGTGCAAATTATCCATCCGAAATAATTTCTAATGTACTCTTTGCTGTAGAACCCAAAATTTATGATTTGCTAAATAGTATGAACTTTCCTATTTGGCTAAATGAAATGATAACTTATGGTATGTATAGAACTTTGGCATGGGTTGTATCTGTCATGCTTCCACCTATGGCAATATTCTTTCCATTATTCACCTTGCTAGAAGATTTAGGTTATCTTCCAAGGGTGGCATTTAATCTTGATCATTTATTTAAAAAAGCATGTTGTCATGGTAAGCAATGTTTAACAATGTGTATGGGTTTTGGATGTAATGCTGCAGGAGTTATAGGATGTAGAATTATTGACTCACCTCGTGAAAGACTTATAGCAATTTTAACAAATAACTTTGTCCCTTGTAATGGTCGTTTTCCAACGTTAATCGCCATTTCAACTATATTTTTTAGTTCCGCAATTGGTAGTAGTTTTTTATCAAGTACTATTACTGCTCTTTCCATAACTGTATTAATAATTATTGGTGTACTTACAACATTACTAGTTTCTTATATTCTATCAAAAACTTTGCTTAAAGGTGTTCCTTCAACTTTCACGTTGGAACTACCACCTTACAGACCACCCCAAATAGGAAGAGTTATCTATACTTCCATAATAGATAGAACTCTCTTCGTTCTTCGAAGATCAATTGCCGTTGCCATACCAGCTGGAATTATCACTTGGATATTTGCAAATATTTATATAGGTGATATTAGCCTTTTAACTTATGTAGCAAACTTTCTAGATCCTCTTGGTAAACTTATAGGACTTGATGGCTTCATATTATTAGCCTTCATTCTTGGTTTTCCTGCCAATGAAATTGTTGTACCAATTTTAATTATGAGTTATATGGCAACTGGAAAGATGATAGAATTTGATGAATTATCAGCTCTTGGTGAGCTACTTAAAAATAATGGTTGGACTTATTTAACAGCTTTAAATATGATGTTATTTAGTTTACTTCACTGGCCATGTGCTACAACTCTATTAACCATAAAGAAGGAAACAAGTAGTTTGAAATGGACTGCTCTAGGATTTATAATTCCAACAGTTATTGCTTTTATAGTATGTTTTATAACTACAACTATTTATAATATAATTGTATAGAACTATTATTTTTACAACTTAAAATTATCATTTTTATAAACTTTATAATTAAAAAGAGCTGTATCTTAAAGACTAAATTTATAATCTTTAAGATACAGCTCTTTCTCTCATATTTAAAATATAATTTATGGCTATAATAATATACCAATTAAAATTACTGCTGAGACTATTTGTACTAGTCCTACAAACATAGCATATAAGGTTGCATTTTTTCCCTGTTTAATTAGTTCTCTTATATTAACTCTCAGACCTATGGCTGCAAGTGCTATTATCTCTAATACTTTACTAACTTCTTTACATAGAGCTGACAAATCACTTGATATAATATTTACTGAAAATAAACCACACATTATAAAAAATCCTATTACATACCAAGGCACTTTTATTTTTCTATTCTTAACATCTTCAACTTCTTCTACAGCTATTTCTTTATTTGTTTTATTTTTTAAATGTCCGAAAACAAATACTACAACTACTAAGAATATAATACGAACTATTTTAAATATAGTTGATAAATCTTTTACTCCTTCATTTACCATAGCACCACTGGCAACAACTTGTCCCATAGACTGAAGTATTCCACCAATTATTGCTGATGTGTGTAAAGTATCATTCTTATATAAAATATCTCCTAGTAATGGTAGTAAAAACATTAATACTATACCTGTTACATTTACTATAGTTATAGCTATTCCTTTATCATTATCATCTGCATCTATTACTGGTGCTGTAGCTGCTATGGCAGAAGAACCACAAACTGCATTTCCACTTGCCATCAAAAATCTAAAGTTTTGTGCAAATCCTAATTTTTTACCTATATATAATGCTCCAATAATTGTAGCTGTCATTTGTAATACTATAAACATAACTCCATTTAGTCCTATTTCTGAAATTGTACTTATACTAAGAGTTGCTCCTAGCAATACTATGGAATAAGATAGTAAATCAGATTCGGAAAATTTATATCCACGTTGAAATACTTTTTGATTTAAAAATATATTACCTACAAACATTCCTAGGAAAATTGCTATAGGTGCAGCTCCTAAGGCAGGTACAAATTTTGCTAAAAACATACTGCTAAGGGCTACTATAAGAGCTACTATAAATCCTGGCAGTATACTTTTAATATTTTTTACCACTGATGTCATTCTTTACTTTCCCTCACTTTTTGTCGTTTTATCTACAAAATTAGTATAATCACTTTCAAATAATAAGTAAAATAACTATTTTTTATCATAATAATAAGCAAACTTAATGGTTATAATAATACAGTTAAAATTAAACTTATTAAGTCAGTTTATTATCATAAAGGAGTGAACATATTGATTGAAGAACTAAAAACTTTTATTTCTGTTGTGGAATTTAACAACTTTACAAAAGCTGCAAAACATTTAAATTTGTCACAACCAAGTGTTAGCAACCATATTAAAAGTTTAGAGAGATACTTCAATACAAAACTAATAGATAGATCCATAAAACAAAAGAAAATTTTTTTAACAGAAAATGGTGAAATTCTCTATAAAAGAGCTAAGGAAATTGTTACTCTACTTAATATAACCATGAATGAATTACATAATGATACAGAAAATATGGAAGGCCATTTAAAAATAGGTGCTTCTTTAACCATAGGAGAATATATTCTTCCCCAGTTTTTAAAGGAATTTTGTCATAAGTATCCCAATATTCAAGTAGAAATTCTCATAGAAAATACAAAATCTATTTGTGATAAATTATCTAATATTTCTCTTGATATAGGTTTAGTAGAAGGAACTGTTTCTTCTACTAATTTAAATAAATGCTATTTTTATGAAGATAAAATGGTTCTTGCTCTTCCTTACGATGAGGAATTAAATAATAAAGAGTCTATATTTGAGTATTTAAATAACTGTGTATGGATAGGTAGGGAAAAAGGGTCTGGAACTCGTGAATATATGGATATGTTTTTAAACAACTCAAAAATTCAACCTAAAAATATGCTGGTATTTGGAAGTAATTTTGCTGTAAAAGAAGCTGTAAAAAATAATTTAGGTGTTACTATTATTTCAAGTTTGATAGCTAATTCGTCAAATAAGAATAAAGAGTTGAAAATTATCCCCCTAGATAATCACTTTACGCGTAATTTTTCATATGTTTTGCCAAATAATATAACTCATTCTAAAGTTAATGACTTATTTATTAATGAATTTAAAAAATTTGTACTATTATTATAGATAAATTTATTTTTTATTGATAATTTTTTTCGCTAAATTTCGTCTTATAACCTTTAAATTTTTATGTTGTATTATGTAGTAATATGTACTATTTTTTAACTTTTCATTAATTTTTTGAAATTTTTTGAAATATATGTAGTATTTTTTATGATGAAAGTATGAATTAAATATAGTACAATTTTCTTAACTAAAGGTTTTGTTTTTAACTAAAGAATATGTGGGGGAGGTTTTTATATGATGAGTAGTGCTATTATTGTTATTTTTACATTATTATCGCTAAGCTTAGTTTATTTCTTATTAAAGGTTTGTATTCAGTTTAACCGTATAAATAGTTTAAATTTACTTCTTGGTATGGACGTTACAAAACTTTATAGCACTGATGAGAATCGTGAAGATGACTGTTATCTTAATTATCTAGTAAAAAAATCTGCTATGAAATTATATATCTTATCTAAAAAGATTTAAAATATATATTCTTGTAAATATAGCATTTTACATAATTAAATAAGGTGATTACATAATTATAATCACCCATTTATTTTAATTATAAACTTAATAAAAATTTTTTAATTGCTTAAGTCTACTAGGATGTCTCAACTTCCTAATAGCCTTAGCTTCTATTTGTCTAATTCTTTCCCTTGTAACCCCAAATACTTTTCCTATTTCTTCTAAAGTCTTAGGATCATCATCGTCTAATCCAAATCTCATTCTTAATACTTTCTGTTCTTGATCATTTAGTCCCGTAAGAAGTTCATCAATTTTTTCTCTAAGATTTTTTTGTTCAACTTCATGAATTACCACGTCATCAAGATTTGCATCTGATGGTATAAATTCCACTAGAGAACTGTCTTCATCTTCCTTAATAGGAGTGTCTAAAGATACTACATTTTTATCTCTTTTTAATATCTCTAGAACTTTGTCAGGTTCCATATCACATACTTCCGCTAACTCATCAAGTGATGGCTCTCTTTGTAATTCATTGGATAACTCTTGTTTTTTTCTTTTAATGAAGTTTATTCTTTGATGTAGATGAACTGGTATTCTTATAGTATTTTCACAATCATCAATATATCTTGTTATACTTTGTTTTATCCACCAAGTCGCATAGGTACTAAACTTAAAGCCTTTTTTGTAGTCGTATTTTTCAACTGCTTTTATTAATCCAATATTCCCCGCTTGAATTAAATCTAGCATATCAACATTTTCTTTTCTGTATTTTTTAGCAATACTGACTACTAATCTGTAATTGGCATTAATAAATTTTTCCTTGGCTTCGGGAATAGAATTATCAATATCTTTAGCTAACTCTATCTCTTCACTAGCTGATAGCATTTTGTACTCTTCAATTTCTTTTAAATACATTTTCATAGCATTTGATGCAGATGATGAATCTCCAAAAACATAATTTTCATAAGTATGCTCTTTATTAGCTTTAGCCCCCATATAATCTAACCCCTTCTTTATACATATTGTTCATAAAAAAATAGCAAAAACATATTTATTATATCAACTATAATATGTTTTACATTCTGAAAAAATGCATGTTCATTGTATATTTTCTAATTCATTAATATTCTACAAATTAACATAAAAACCTTTAATTTTTAATTATTAATTTTATAAATTCTTAGAAAATATATCTTATTCTACAACTAAGAAAAAATAATTACAAAACTATTTTCAATTATGTTTCATTATATTATTATGTCTAATTTTTTTATCAAAACTAAATTGACTTTTACCATCTACTTGTATTATTTACAACCACAGTCATCTCCACATCCACAATCATGTGAATCTTCATGGTGGTCATGACCGCATCCGCATCCATCATGGTGATGATGTTCATGTTGTGCTAACATTTCTTCTGCTTCAAAGAATTCTCTTTCCATTTGTTCATATGTAGGTAGAGATGCTTCTGTATCGTATTCTTCTCCAGTCCAATCAGCATACATCATTTGGTCTCCATTTGTTAATATCATTCTTCCAGCCATTGTTATATTATCAACATATTCTAAGAATTCTATTTCTTTTTGTAAAGTATCTCCTTCTAACGCTACATCATCATCAGTACATCTTACTATTAATACTGGTGCAAAGTATCCTTGTTTATCTTTAACATTTACTACTATATCTAATATTCCTTCTGCACCTTCTTCAAATTCATTTAATGATACATTTGTATCTATCATATCTTGAGGTACAAATAAATCCTCTATTAAGTATTTTAAAACTCTTTCTTTTACTAATTCTTGTGACATTGCTATTCTCCTTTCAATGTTTAAATAAACATTGTTAAAATATTATTATAATTTATTTCCTTTATATAGTATAATACATTTCATTATTTTTCAATCATCTTAATAGCTATTTATAATTCGAAAATAAATTATATGTTTTATAAATACCCTATAGCTTCCTCTCAATGATATATTATGGTTTACCTTTTTATTTTTAATAATTGCTTACATTTATAATATATTATGCCTTACTATATAAAATTCCTTTTTACAAATATATTAAATTAAAAACACTTTTTAACATTTAATTATTATATTTAATAAAAATAATGTTATATAAGACTTTAATTATGATAATCCTATATTTAATCAGTAATATAAAATTTATCTTATTTTAAAAAATAAAGGAGAAATCAACTATGGATGTTAATGCTAAAATTGCCTTAAATAGTCTTAAAATGGAAATTGCTCACGAAATGGGATTCAACTATAACAGTCTTACTAATAAAGTTGAAAGTAATGCTCCTCAAAATACTCTAATGGGTCAAGCTGAAAATGTACTTGCTGGCGAACAAGTTGGTGGACAAATTAGTAAAAAATTAGTTGAAATGGGTGAACAAGCTTTAATACAAAAATATAATTCTCAAAAATAAAAATTTACTGTAAATCTTTATTAGATCGATATATTTAAAATTAAAAAATACTCATATCAAAGGTTATGAGTATTTTTTAATATATCAAATCATCTTAATCTGACATTAAACGTTTTTCACCTGTAATTTCTTGAATAGGTTTAATATTTTGAGTAACTTCTAGTACGCCAAGATATTCACCTTGTGAATTACGTACAGCAAAATAACGAATTAATACATATTGTTCTCCTAATTTAATCCAAAAGTCTTCATTATCTTTCTTTCCTGCTTTAAAATCTTCAACGATTTTTTCTACAATATGAACACTCTTTGGTGGGTGACAGTTAGATACTTCTCTATCTATTATTGCTCTAGTTCTAGGGAAGGTTCTCTCACCATTTTCTGAAAAATATTTTACTTTATCATCTTTACCAACGAATGTTATATCAAAAGGAAGAGTATTTAGCATACAAGTTAATTCTTCTGCCGTAAAATATCCTGATGGCAAGGAAATCATTCCATCTTTTAATTGTTCTTTTTCTTCTATTTTAGCCTCTTTCTCAATTTTAGCTTTATAGTCACCACCTTCTTCAACAATAGTATCAAAATCTCCACTACCTTCTACTATTGTTTTCCAATCATCCTCTGTAAATTTTTCAACTATCATAGGTATCATAATATTTTCTTCTTTGAAAATCATTTCATTAATTTTAGAAATCATTTCTCCTACTTTAGTTATGATACTTTGACTATTTTCTATATTTTCTTTTAAAATTGCTTTTAGGAATTTTATCATATCTCTTATTTCATCATCAACACCCCACATTACTTGAGGAGGGGCCACTATGCCGTATTTCTCCATTATAGGGAATATTAAATTTTCTTTCTTTTGGTAGTGAATATTGATTATATCTAATTCTTCAATTGATGATAATAAATTACTGTAGTTTTCATCTTTATCTAGCTCTATAATATTAGAATTTATTTTTTCTATAATATTTTCTATCTTTCTATTTTCCTTCATTAAGGTATTTAAAGGATGACCAGGTATTTTACTTGGATCAGTTGGGTTGTGAATTTCTTCTATAGAGCCTTTGAATACAGATGCATGAACATCACAAAGACTTTGTATCTCCTCTATTTTTACACCTTCTTTAATTAACTCTGCTTCAGCTT
>JALFMW010000253.1 GCA_022782605.1 Clostridium sp.
GTGGATTAGATGTTTATTGGTTGGTATTATAAGGACAAAATAAATTAAGAAAGTATTTTATTTTTTCAGTTATTATGAAAGGTAAGATACTTTTCTCAATTTAATATTTTAATAATTTTCATATATTATATGGGAGAGGTAGGTATATCCTCTCCCATTTTTTTGTTATATAAATAAAATGGGAGAGGTATATCCTCTCCCATTTTTTTTGTTATATAAATAAAATTGAAAGGAGATTCTTTATGGCATTATTTAAAATAAATTCTGGAAATGAAGAGGATCTATTTAAATATAAAATTAATGAAAGTACTTAGCAGGAAGAATTAGCAGTCCCTTTCAACCCTGGATGGGCTTATTTTTCACCTGATACGGGTAATTTTTTTATTGATAGTCCACTTAAAGATGGAGCGACTTTAACTAAAGAAAATATTAAAGAATACCGCATATAGTTGAATGCTAATAAGGCAGATTTTTTATTAAAAGAGACAGACAATGCTGGTATTTATGAAATCTAGCCTGAAAAAGGAGTATTATAGACTAATCCAATAGAGTAGTTTAGTGAAATTTTAAATGATGGTGAGTATGTGAGTAAAGCAGAATTAAATACTATTTTAAGCAGATATTTATTAATTAATGATTTACCAACACAATTAAATAATTATATTACTAAAAACGGTAACAATGAAATAACTGGTGTAGTTAAAATGGTTAATAATCCAATTGAATATACGGCTGGTACTACTCCAATAAGTTCTACTAATAGATATTATCGCCCAATATTAGTATCTACTTCAGCTCCTACTAATAATGAAGGCAAAAATGGAGATATTTGGATAGTAAGGGAGAATTGATTTATGGCAACATATGATTTAACTTCTTCGATTCCAAAGTATTATCTTTTAAGAGCAGGAGACATATTAAATTGTCCTTATAGCGGAAACAAAAAAATTGTTCAATTACCTGCTGGATAGTATAAATTTGAATGCTGGGGTGCTCAAGGAGGAACTGGCTATACTAGTACCAATAATCCAAGTAGTATAAATTATAATACAAATATTACTTCTAATAATTTTTCTACTTATTTTTCTAGAGCTATTTCAAGTTATCATTTTGTTCCAGATACTAATGGAACTTGGTCTGCTAATAATCTAGCTGTGGATAGTAGTACTGCTCAGACAATTTTAACTTGTGTAACAGCGGGTTATTATTAGTTTGTATATTCATATACAACAGAATAGAATTTTGATAAATTTACTTTAACAGTGGGTGGAACTACAGTTGTAAGTGCTGTAAGTGGTACTAATAATGGTACTTATTCTAAGTATTTAAATGTAAATGATCAAGTAATAATGACCTATACTAAAGATAGCAGTGCTTCTGTTTCTGGCGAAAGTGTTGCAGTTACAATTACTAAAGGTTTTCCGTCATATGATTAGGCTAATTTTAGTGTTTTTCCAACTTATGATGGTGGCAAAGGCGGATACAGTTATTAGATAGCTATTTTAAAGTAGGCTCATACTACTTTATATTGTTATGCTGGCGGCCAAGGACAATCATCTCACAGTACTGATAGAGGAACTAATGCTGGTGGATTTAATGGTGGCGGATCTGGTGGACGTCGTTGGTGGTAGGATATTTATACTTCTGGCGGCGGTGGTGGTGGCGCTTCTGATATTCGTATTGGAACAGATTCTTATAATTAGCGAGTAGTTGTTGCTGGCGGTGGTGGTGGAGCCGCAGGATTACATGATGATTTAAAATATGGTGGAGGAGCGACTGGCTATTGTAATAATAGTACGTATCGTTCTACTCGATATCAAGCAGGTAGTGGAGGAGCATTTGGCCTAGGAGCAAGTACTACTTAGGGCACTAATTATAGATATGGAGCTGGCGGTGGTGGTGGTGGCTGGTATGGTGGCGGCGCTTAGACCGGCTATAATGATAATGATAGTACTTATCGAGAACAAAATGCGGGCGGCAGCGGATATTATAGCTTTAACGTATACCAAAATGAATACGATTTAACAAGTGGAAATACTATTGCTGGTAATACATCATTCACTTCTCCAACAGGAACATCTGAAACTGGTCATAGTGGTAATGGCTATGTACGTATTACTGTTTTATCAATTGGATTTACTTCTAATGATCTAAATATTTCTGGTCTAGGGTATTATAGTAAAAAATTTAATCCTGGTAAATATAAATTAGAATGTTGGGGCGCTCGAGGAGGAGGACAACAAGATGGTAATTCAGCCGCAGGGCCTGGAGGACTAGGAGGGTATTCTTATGGTAATCTTAATTTATTAAGACCTACTACATTACATTGCTATAGTGGTGGAATTGGAGCTGTTGGATATGAATCTTTGTCTTCAGGAGGATATAATGGTGGTGGATCAGCTTGGGGATCTGGTAGCTCAGAACCAGGATGTGGCGGTGGTGGTGCTTCTGATATTCGTATCAATTCTACTTCTCTTTATGCTCGTGTGATTGTGGCCGGTGGTGGCGGTGGCGGCGGAGAAGATAGTGGTGATTCAGTTGGTTATGGTGGAGGACTATCAGGTGGTACTGGTGGTGCTGCTGGAGGAAATCAAACTTCAGGAGGAAATTTTGGCCAAGGACGTCATGCTTATGATGGTGGTGGCGGTGGCGGCGGCTGGTATGGTGGTTTAACTGCTTCTAATTTAACTTCTCCACCTTCTTCTGGAACTGGAGCTGATAATCAAGGCGGCGGAGGAGGTAGTGGTTATGTATATACTTCATCAACCGCTACTAGTTATCCATCTGGATGTTTATTAGATAGTAAATATTATCTTGAAAATGCTTAGACTATCGGAGGAAATGTTTCATTTACTTCTCCAACAGGTTCATCTGAAACGGGGCATAATGGTACTGGTTATGTGCGTATTACTTAGTTAAATGTTGATGAAGGTGTTGAAAATATTAGTGATTATGATGATTGTTTTTATTATAATTCTAATACATCTAGATACGAAACTAATAAAATTCCTCTTACTGGTTTTTATGCTTATTATCAAGGTAGAGTAAAGAAAAATGTAAAAATTAAATTTACTTTTGGGGCGGAAATAAATCTTAATGATATAGGTTCTTATTGGATGAGTCGATTTAATATATGGATAAATGGAAATAATTTTTAGGATTATTATATTACTTAGAAACAAAAAACTGTATCTTTTGAAGTTGCTTTAAAAGCTGGAGATTTAATATATATATATTGTGAGAATCCAGATTAGACTTCGATTTCTGGTTTAACAAAACGAATTCCATATTTTACAATGACTTATGAGAATTTATCATATACTCCAGTGTTCATCCCTGAACCTTAGACAACTATTCAATATAATGGAAACACACGGTATTTTGCTAGCGATATATTATATGATAATTCTGATTATGATATTCTTTATTCAATAAATGGTGGAACAACTTCAGCTTCTGAAGCAGGAAGCTATGCAACAATTCTTTCTTTAATAGATGCTACAAATACTAAATGGTCAGATGGGACAACTAGTAATAAAACTATAGAATGGAAGATAAATCCTGCTACTTCATATTTATAGATTTAGGATCCTCATTATATTGTTGTTGAAAATTCTGTTAATTTAGCAGTATTGTATAATGGTGATTATAGTAACTTATCATTTGTATCAAATGATAATACAATAGTATCAATAGGAGATTTAATTGCTGGTGATAATCAAGGTCGAGGGATTACTGTACAAGCTAATAAAATTGGTCGTGCTACGATTACTGTAAATAATAATAATGATAGCAATTATGCGCATATCTCAAAAAGTATCATAGTTAAAGTAATTTCATCTCCTTATAATTGTGTTATTAAAAAGGGAAAATAGATTATTATTCCTTAGACTAGTACTTTTATGGGCAATTTTGAAACACCAAATGGCGCGGTAATAGGACCATTTTCATTTCCTCCTGGACGTTATAAACTAGAATGTTGGGGTGCTCAAGGTGGAATTGCTTCTGGATATTATTATAGCGATAATAGTACTGGGAATAATAGAGGTGGTTATGCATCTGGCGTATTAACTTTAACTAAAACTACTCCTATATGGTTTGGAGTAGGAGGATCTGGTATTGCGGGAGGATTCAATGGCGGTGGAAAACGTCAAAATTATCCTGCTGGTGGTGGAGGAACTGATATAAGAATTGGTTCTAATTCTCTTTATGCTAGAGTAATAGTCGCTGGCGGTGGCGGTTCAGAAGGTGGATATAAAGGATATCAAGGCGGTGCTGGTGGAGGTTTAAATGCTACTTTATATAATAGTGGTACTACTAGTGGTGGTTATGGTGGAAATCAAACTGGTGTAAATAATAATTGGATAAAAGATGCTTAGTCAAATGGTTATTCTACTCAATTAGACTGTTATGGTGGCTTTGGATTTGGTGGAAATGGTATAACTATAAAAAGTGGAGCTGTTGGAATTGGTGTTGTTTCTGGCGCTGGTGGTGGTGGCTGGTATGGCGGTGCTGGAACTTACACTACTGATACAAGCCAATGGGGTAGCGGCGGTGGAGGCGGTTCAAATTATGTTTATACTTCTTCTACTGCGGTTAATTATCCTTCTGGATGTTTATTAACACCAAATTATTATTTATCAGATACTATTTCTAAAACTGGTTAGGAAAAAATTCTATAGCCAGATTAGTTAAATACACAAATTGGTAATTATGGAGATGGAGTTATAATTGTTACTGTTTTAGATGGCCCAACTGATGAATATATAAAAGATAATGGTGAATGGTATCGTATTAAAGATACTTATGTTAAAATAAATAATGAATGGAAATTAATTAAAGATTTTCAAGTTAATTATAATGGAAGGTGGCTAACACAAAATGAATGAAGAATATATTAAATTGTTATAGACCACAGAATAGCATGATAGTGATAAAAATCCTATTTTCCCGTAGACTCTTGGTAGAGCCGTTTATATCAATATAAACGGCTCTACTTATGATCTACAAACAGCTATTTCTCAAGGATTATTTTATAAAAGTTTAATAAATGAAACAGTAATTATGTCAGAGATAACTTAGACTATTCCCATTCCTAATACAATAGAAATAATTGATGAAAAACAATTATTAGTATTTTAGAATGGTTTATTATTAAATAAAATGGAAAATTATACTTTAAATACAAATAAAACTGAAATTAATTTAGTGGGAAGTAATTATAAGACTAGAATTGGAGATATTTTTAATTTTATTTGTTTTCCTTATTTATCTCTTAGTAATAATAATGGAGATTCATCATCCTCGGGAGGAACTACATTTCCAGTAGTCACAGTAATAAATTCAAGTTCTGGAGATAGTCAAGTTCCAACGGCAAGAGCAGTTTATACTTATGTGAATGGTTTAGTGAATAACAGTTATTAAGGAGGTAAATTAAATGAGTGAGCCTAAATTATTAAGAGCAATTTATGTTGATGATGATAATAGTGTTGATTTATCTAAAAGTGCTATTAATAGTTCTAATCCTAAAATAAAATCTGTCACAAATGGCACATCAGCTAATGAAGTTATAACTAATGATATGTTTATTTTTTCTCCAACTTCTGAATCTATGCCTTCTGTTGTGAATGGAAAAATTTTGATTCGATATGAGGGATAAAATTTATGACATACGAAGAAGAAAAAAAATTATGGCTAAAATATAATCATATTTAGCCTTGTAAAGTTAAATATAAAAATGAATTATTACAACAATTAGACAATTTATAGTTAATAGATGATATGTCATCTCATGCTATAAATAATGTATTAATTTTATTACATGCTTCTTATGAATGCAATGCTAATTGTCCTTATTGTGAAAATTAGTTTATTAGATATGAATATAAAGATTAGATTATAACTAAAGAATTATTAGATTAGATTCTTACTAAATTTGGTTCTCATATTCGAGAAATTACTTGGCATGGTGGAGAACCTTTATTATTGCCAGAAGATTTATTAATATATTTATCTGAGCAAAAACAAAAATATAATTTAAATTTTCCTATTTCTTTACAAAGTAATGGAATTTTATTAGAAGATAAATTACCATTACTTGAAAAATATCATATAAAATATGGACTCTCATATAATGGTATATATAATACTGAGACTAGAGGATTACAATCTACTCTAGCTATGGAGTCTATTTTAAAAAATACCTCTAAAGGTTTTATATGTGTATATGATAAACCCCATTTAAAAGATTTAATTGAAAATTATGAATATTTAAAAACATTAAATGTTCATGGCTTTTAGGGGAATTTTATTAAAGATATAAAATTATTAGATAGTAATTCAAATAATATGCTAATAGATATTGATAATGAAGAAGATTTAGAATTAATTACAGAATATTTTAGGTATTGGATATATGATACAGACAATCCTATTGAAGATCAAGGAATTACAAATCGTATTAAATGTCTATTAGGTCGTAGAGGGAAATGCTATACAACTTATTGTGTTGGTAAATGGATAGTAATTTTACCTAATGGTGATATTACTCATTGTGGATATGTTAATAAAGAAAATATTTTTTGTAATATTAGAGATATTAATTCTTTTGAAGAATTAATATCTTTACCAACTTATTAGGATTATATTAATAAAATTGATGATATAATTTTAACACATTGTAAAGGAAAATGTGATTATTATGATATTTGTTATGGTGGATGTATAAAAGAATATTTTTCTACAGGAAAATTATCTTTCAATGAAGATTATTGCATTTTTAATAAAAAATTATATGATATTTTATACGATCTAATTAAAAATATTAATTTAAAATATGATAATATAAATCCTATTTTAAAGCAAATTTTAATAGAAAATAATTTTTTTAATTTAAAAGAAATAAAAAAATTAGAAGGAGATAAAATAAATAATGCCTAATATTGCATTTTTAAATTATTGTAATTTATAGTGTCCATATTGTTTTGCTAATAAATTTATTACAGAGGAAGAAAAATAGCTTATAACAAAGGAATAGTTATTAACTATATTAGATTTTTTAGATTAGACTCCTTGTAATAGAATTGGTATTATAGGAGGAGAACCTACTTTACATCCCTACCTAGCAGAATATATAGATATTTGTTTTGATAGATTATATGATTTAAAAAATGTTACTATTTTTTCTAATGGGATTTATTTAGACAAATATTTAAATAGTTTTAAAAATCATTCTGCTTTATCTAGTTTAATAAATTTGAATGCTCCAAATACTATGTCAGAAAGTAATTATAATAGTATTATAGAAACTTTAAATAATTTTGAAAAAAATTAGCTATTAAATCAAATTAATTTTGGTATTAATATATATCCAGATTTATAGGATTTTAATTATATAATTGAATTATGTAAAAAATATAAAAAAAATAATTTAAGAATTAGTTATGCTGCTCCTACTTGCCAATATAGTCAAGTAGATAAAGATGAATATTACAATAATGGTATCCCACAATTATTAGAATTAAATTAGTTAGCCTATAAAAATAATATTGAATTGCGCATTGATTGTAATATGATACCCGCTTGTTATTTTAAAGAAGATGATTTAGCTTTTTTAAAAAAAAATGTAATTCATTGGAAAACTTTATGTAAACCAGTTATAGATATTACTCCGGATTTTAAAGCAACTTGTTGTTTTGGCGCTTATGGTTTAATAGATTTGCATTAGTTTGATAATATTAATGAAGTTTCAAATTATTTTTTATTTAAAACAATCTATCCTAAAAGAGAAGCTAACGGACAAAATGATAAATGTAAAAATTGTAAAAAATTTAATAATTTATCTTGCCAAGGTGGGTGTTTAGCTTTTAGCAGTATAAATAAGGAAGGAGGATAATATATGGCTTCAATTTCTGTATCTTTATAGTCAGCTAGTGGAAGTTCAATTACAATTCTTGCATCATGGCGAAATTGTTCTAGTGGTCAGATATATATTTATCCAAAAATTAACCAAGGCGGTACTACGAATTTTACTGCATCTAGCGGTTCTCTAACTAATGGGCGTAATGGATTAATATTTTATTCTAATTCTGGTTCTGTTACTATTACATTCTCAGGACGTAATCTTTCAACCACTACTACCTATGGAGCTTCTGTATAGGACGGTATAGGTGGTCCCACTGATTATAACTATATTGAGTATCCACCTGCTTCTTATAATGATTATAGTGATACACCTTATAGAGATTATAGTGATACACCTTATAGAGATTATTATGATACACCTTATAGAGATTATTATGATACACCTTATGGAGATTATAATGATACTTATACTTCTTGGATTGCTCCTTATCATTATCCTGCGGATCGAAACATAACAAATACGGAAAATACTTCAAGTTATAGTGGGTCTATACAAGTATATTATTATAGAGCATCTTATTTTAATGTAATAGTTCCTTGTGGAGGAACTCTTACTTTTACAACTACTATTGGAAGTAAAAGTCCAGATCCCTATGGTTATATTACTAAAACTGAACCAAGGCAAGGAGCTCCAGGGCAATCACGTGATGCATCTTTTGTATATGATAATAATAATACTTAGAAAAATGATGATAAGAATCCTAGTGTATCATATGACTGTGAAGTAAAATATAGTGAAAAATTCTTAGGTAGTCGAACTTATTATGTAGCACTTAATTTAGCTTTTAGTGGTAGTGGATATACTTATGTTCCTTACACATTAACATTTGCCCCTTATAAAGGAACTATGTCATTTTATAATAATACTGGCACTTTTTTAGGGACTTATACAAATACAGGAGCAAATACAATGACTCCACCTACTTGGTCCAATCCTACTAATTTTATATTCAAAGGATGGAGTACTAATAAAAATGCAACAACTCCTAAATATGCTAAAGGAGCTACGATATCTACTGATTAGGATTCTTTAAGTTTATATGGAATTTGGTATTTTTCTTTATCATTTAATCTTAATGGAGGTAGTGGTACAGTTAATGCTTTAACATATTATAACAATATTGCTTAGACTATTACTATGCCGTCATCTTCTTCTATTACAAAATCACCAGTGTGGGGATCGGAAACAACAACCTATTCCATAATTAGATATAAGTCAGATAATATTACTCCTTTGCATACTAATTATGTTTAGTATAAATCTAAAACTACTTATACTTTATCCAGTTGGAATACTACAAATACAGGAAGTGGAGTAAATTTTACTCCAGGAGGTAGTTATTCAACTTCAGATACTAATTTTATTATGTCTAATGGTGCTACTTAGCTATATGCTAAATGGTCATCTAATACTAATAATGCTTGTTATTCTTCAGCAACTTTTACTATTTATCCAAATGAATAGTATTTAGAAGGTTGTGAATTTTTAGGATATTCAACAGCCAAAGGAAGTAGTACAGTAACTTATAAAACTAATACAACATATACTAGAACCGAACCGGGTAACCTTTATTTATATCCTGTTTTTAAGAAAAAAATTTATTTTGGAAAAGATAAAGAGTGGAAAGAATGTAAATTATATTATGGAGTAAATAATGAATGGAAAGAAATAGAATTATTTACAGCAATAGGAGGTAAATGGAAATAATGAATTATAGTACAGTCCCTGAATTGTTAACAGGAATTGGAGATGCTATTAGAGAAAAAACTAATACGTCTAATAAAATTAATGCTCAAGATATGCCTAATTTGATACAAAATATTGAAACAGGCATAGATACTTCAGATGCAACTGCTGTGGCAAGTGATATTAGACAAGGAAAAACAGCTTATGTGAATGGTGAAAAAATAACAGGTACAATACTATATGCTTTTGGACAAAAGTTCTGATAAATATTATAGATTTAACCTAAATTACAACAAAATATAAATATTTAATTTTATTAAATAATAGTTCAAGTGCTGAATATGATATGACTTGTACTATTTATGGAACACCTTAAGGAGGAAAATAATAATGACTAGTGAATTACTGACCCAAATTTTTCAAGTATGTATTATTCCTTTATTAGGAGTATTAACTACTTTTATTATTAAATGGATTAATATAAAAAGTGATCAAATCCAAAAGAATAATGATAATGCATTAGCAAATAAATATATTCAAATGCTAACTGATACAATTAATAGTTGTGTTATTGCTACGAATTAGACTTATGTAGAAAGTCTAAAGAAACAAGGCAAATTTGATGCAGAAGCTCAAAAGCAAGCATTTGAACAAACTACGCAAGCAGTATTAACAATTCTTAGCCAAGAAGCAAAAGATTATCTTGCTAATATTTATGGTGATTTAGATAAATATATTTCTGAAAAGATAGAAGCAAGTGTTAATATTAATAAATCATAAAAAAATGGGGAACACTCAATTATCGAGTGTTCCCCTTATTTCTATTTAACTATATTGCTTCCATCTTTCACAAATTAATTTATACGCGCTCTTTGGGAAATATAATACTTCACCAGTAGTAAAAGTTAAATAGTTTGAGTTCATTGAACTAATATAATTTAAATTAATTAATAAACTCGGTGCAACAAAGACAAAATCTGGATTATCTTTTAAAGGACCTATCATTTTTTCAAAAGATTTTTTTAAAGTTGTACTTTGAATTAATTCACCATCATAGAAATGACAAGTTAAATTTCTTCCTATAATATCAGCATATAATAATTCTTTAAGTGGAATTCTTTCTTCCCCATCTTTAGTTCTTAAATATCTATATTCACTTTTAATTTTTTCAAATAATCTATCTAAAGTATCATTTATTTCTTCTATATTTATAGGTTTTAATAAATAATTAAATGCTTTTACTTCATAGGTCTGTGGTCCATAATTACGCTAATCAGTTATATAAATTATTTCGCATTTTTCATTTTTTTGTTTTAATATTTTCCCAAGCTCAATGCCATTCATATCTCTAATTAAAATATCTAAGAAATAGACATCATAGATTGGTTGTCTTAATAAATCTTTAGCATTATTAAAATAATTTATACTTCCTATTACATTATGTTTAAAAAAATAATCCTTAATAATAGTAATCATTGACTATCCATGTGAATCATCTCTATCACAAATACATATTGAAACTATGATAATCTCCTCCTTTCATTAATATTTTTATCTTTCTCTATTTATAATTATACCAAAAATTTTTATAAAAGTCTATTTATGACGATATTTTTATTTAATTTGGTGCGGAAGAGATTTCCATTTAAAAAAGTGTGAGTATTTCCTAATGATATTTATAATCTAAATTTTATATATCTATGGAAGAAAAAGATAAAATTCTTCTATTTTAAAACTCCGGAGGTAAAAATTATGAATAATAATTATGGTTATCCACAATAGTTTAGTGCTATAAATCGGCCAATTTATAACACTCAACCTATTATGCCAACATCAAATCAAAATACTACTCCAAGAGTTAGACCAGTCTCTTCATTAGATGAAGTACGGGCGATGAGTGTAGATTTTGATGGTTCAGTATTCTATTTTCCTGACTATGCCAATAGAAGAATATATACAAAATAGATTAATATGGATGGAACTGCTTCAATCAATATGTATGAGCTAAAAGAACTTCCAAGTAATTCACAAGGTAATAATGTAGATTTTATAACACGGAATGAATTTAATAATGCTTTATCATAGATTAAAGAAGCCTTTTCTCAATTAACACAATAGGCCTAGGCTAATATTAATCCACAACAACAATAGAATACTCAATCTTCGACAGAGCAAATAACTGATAGCAAACCGCAGTTTAACTTTTAAGGAGGTAAGAAATGATGTAGGGAATAAATCCATTATAGATAATAGGTATGATTAAAAATGGCCAGAATCCTCAAAGTTTGATGATATCTCTTCTGGAAAAAAATATGGGCGGAACGCCTATGGGAGATAATCTGATAAAAATGGCACGCGGGGGCCAAACCGCGGACATTGAAAAGTTTGCGAGGAATTTTTTTGAATCAAAAGGAATGAATTTTGATACTGAATTTGCGAAATTTAAATCTCAATTAGGGATTTAAATAAAATATTATAACTTTTGAAAGGGGTTATTTGTATGTTTAATTATGGTGGTTTTCCAACTCAGCAATATTCTTTATCTGATATTGCTGCTGCTTCTGGTAATGGTTATCGCAATGGCGATAACGGTATGTGGGGCGATGGTGCTTGGTGGATTATTATCCTGTTTTTGTTCTGCTTCAATGGCTGGGGCAATAACGGCTGGGGTAATAATGGTAATACTGGTTATCAAGGCACTACTACGAGAGAAGAATTAACTTATGGATTTGATATAAGCGATCTTAAATCTGGAATTAATTCTTTACAGACTGGCTTATGTAATGGTTTCGCTAATGTAAATAATAATTTACTTTCTGGTTTTGGTAATGTTACTGAGACTATTAATAGCAATGCTCGTTCTTTATCACAAGATATTTGTAATATGGGCATTAACAATATGCAAAATACCTTCGGTATTACTTAGGCTATTAATGCTGATACTGTTGCTGGTATGTAGAATACTAATAATATCATTCAGCAATTAAATAATATGGCAGCAACAAATGCTTAGTGCTGCTGCGAGAATAGGAATCTTATTACATCAAGCTTTGCTGATTTAAATTATAATTTAGCAAATCAAGCTTGCCAAAACCGTCAAGCAGTTAATGAGGGAGTAAGAGACATTATTGATAATACTAATGCTAGTATGCGCTCTATCCTTGATTTCCTTGTCAAAGAT
>JALFMW010000369.1 GCA_022782605.1 Clostridium sp.
TAAAGCAGCTTTTGCTTCAGGAACAGCCTTTGTATTATTGTTATTACTTGCCATGTTATTACCTCTTTTCTTTTTTTTAATATTTGTTTCTAATACTATTATGTTACAATTAGGTTTTAACATGTATGCAATTTTTGACAATTTTTTTAACAGTTGATTCCAGCTAAATATGCTGTTGAGTAAGCTATCTGAAGATTAAATCCTCCTGTATATGCATCTACATCTATAATCTCTCCTGCAAAGAAAAGATTCTCAATTATTTTAGATTCCATTGTACTGGCATTTATTTCACTTACTTTAATTCCTCCCGATGTGATTATAGCCTCTTCAATCGGTCTATATCTTTTAACTGTAAAAGTAATGTTTTTTAATAAATGAACTAAATTCAGTCTTTGTTGTTTTGATATTTGATTTACTTTTGTATGTCTTGGTATTTCACTTAATTCAACTATTATCGGTATAAGTTTTTTTGGCAGTAAATCATCAAGTGAATTTTCAAAGTTTTTGTTAGTGTATTTTGTAAAATCTTTTATAATTCTCTTATCTAGCTTTTCTTCATCTAATGCTGGTTTAAGATCTAAAACTATCTTATAATTTTCTTTACTTGTATCTTTCATTCTACAACTTGCAGATTTTATAATAGGTCCATCTAAACCATACTTAGTAAATTCCATTTCTCCAAAATCATCGTAGATTTTTTTATTTTTGCTGTTTAATACTTTTATTGATACGTTTCTAAGTGCTAATTTTTCTAAATCTTTAACAAAATTTTCCCTAACTTCTATACCTATTAAAGAAGGTTTTGGACTAACTATTGTATGACCTAAGTCTTTAGCAAACTTATATCCATCTCCAGTTGATCCTGTTAAAGGATAGCTTAGACCTCCAGTTGCAAGTATTACACTGTCACATTTTATACTTTCATTATTGTTGTATATAACTTTTTCTATTTTATCGTCTTTTGTTACTATTTTATTTACTTTCGCATTTAATATAACTTTTACATTCTTATCTTTAACTTGTTTTTCTAAAGCTTTTGCCACATCTAAAGCTTTATCACTTTCAGGGAATACTCTTTTTCCTCTTTCAGTTTTTGTTTTAAGCCCTAGAGAGTTAAACATATTTATTGCATCATAATTTGTAAATGTGTAAAATGCACTATATAAAAATTTACCATTAGTCGGTACATTTTCTATTAACTCTTCCACATCACAATCGTTTGTTATGTTACATCTTCCTTTTCCTGTAATTAAAAGCTTTCTGCCTAATCTATGTTGTTTTTCAAGAAGAATTACTTCAGCTCCATTGTCAGCTGCAGTAGCTGCTGCCATCATTCCTGCTGGTCCTCCTCCTATTACTACTACCTTTTTCAAATAATCATCCTCTCCTTACAAATAGACAATCCTATGCAAGTTTAAATAATTTAAATAATGCTGGTGCACCTGCCACACCCCAAAATACTACAATTGTATATTTTAAATATTTAAATATATTAATTATCTCTTCTGCTTTGCCCGTCATGAAAGCATCTTCTATATAATTTAATAATAAGTAAACTGCCAATAAGGATACTATTCCTACTATAAATCTAAGTATTTTTTTATTTGCTCCATCAACTCTTGCACTATTTTTTGAAAAAACAATTTTTCTTTCTTCGCCGCCTGTACTAAAGTTAATATATGTATCTTCCACCATATATCCAAGTGCAAATCCTGTATAAAGACCGAACATTTTATAAAAATCTTCTCCACCTAAAAAATATGTGGCTATTCCAAAGATTAACATTAATAAAATCAATATATAATAGTTTTTACTATCATCTATGTAATCAAATAATTTGACAAAGAATATACTTAAGATAATACCAAATATCCATCCTACAATAACATCCATTGGCCAATGAACTGCCAAGTATAATCTGGATATTCCTGCACCTAAAATCATCAATATACCTACAATATATATCCATACTTTTTTAAATTGAACCATCATAGATGTCCAAAAAGTTGTTGCTGTTTGTGTATGACCACTTGGAAAAGAATGTCCTGTAGCCGTTTCAATTCTTAAAGATTCTAAGCCTTTTGTACCAATTGGTCTAGGCATTTTAACAAAGTTTTTAATTCCTGTATTTATATTTAAACTTCCACAAAGTGCAAATAAAGTTTTTTGTCCTGCCTTTTTATTTATACACCAATATAATATTCCTGTTAATACAGTTATTACTGGAACTTCTGTGCATATTGTAAAGAATGTAAATATACTTGTTAGTAATTCACTTCTTATACTTTGTAAATACATTAATATATCAAGTTGATACTCCATAGTTTACCACCTTCCACTATAATACTCATACTTATTTATTTTACATAATTTTTGATAATAAATATATAACTTTTCATAATAATTATAATGTTTTTGTATGAAAAATACTAAAAGGAGTATAAGATTACTCTCATACTCCTTTTTTATTATGTTCTTATATATCTTCAACAATACCTATATAAGGTAGATTTCTATATTTTTCAGCAAAATCTATACCGTATCCAACTATAAATTTATCTTCTATTACGTATCCAACGTAATCTACTTTTATATCAGCTGTTCTTCTTTCTGGTTTATCTAATAATGTGCAAAGTTTTAATGACTTTGGTTTTCTAGTTTCTAATGCTGCTACTAATGAGCTTAATGTTAATCCTGAGTCAATTATATCTTCAACTATTAAGACATTTTTATTTTCTATATCCACATCTAAGTCTTTTATGATTTTTACTGTTCCTGATGAACTAGTTTCATTTCCATAACTAGATACTACCATGAAGTCCATTCTAACATCTAAATCTATTTCTCTTATTAAATCAGCACAGAAAACACTTGCTCCTTTTAGAATTCCTACTACTAATAGTTCTTCTCCAGCATAATCCTTTTCAATTTGTTTTGCTAGCTCTTTAACCTTAGCTTTTATTTCTTCTGCTGAGTACATAACACCATTTAATTTATACATATTTTCCTCCCAGTAATGACAAATCATATTTATTATAACATACAATTTTATTTTTTCAACAATTTTTATTCGTGTTTATTTGTATTTATTTGTTATTGCCTCCTTTTATTGTATTAATACAATATTCTTTTTATTTTTTAATTATCTACATATATTAAATTTATATTATACTATAATAAGAATTAAAATTTTGGAGGGCTAATTATGAGTGTAAATCATGGTGCTAATTTATATGATTTATCAAAAAAATATGGTTTTTCTAAAGATGAATTTTTAGATTTCAGCTCTAATATTAATCCATTTGGTACATCTACTTTAGCTAAAGAATATGTAATCAATAATATTAATATGGTTTCAGTTTATCCTGATGTAAAGTATAGTTCATTAAAAAAATCAATTTCATCTTATTGTAAATGTGATGAAAATAATATGGTGCTTGGAAGTGGTGCAACAGAACTTATATCTTCTTTTATAAGTACCATAAATCCTAAAAAGGCAGTTCTTCTTTCTCCTGCATATTCTGAGTATGAAAGAGAGTTAAAAAAGAATAATTGCGAAATAATCAAGTATTTTTCTAGAGAATATAATGATTTTAAAATAGATCCCGTTGAGCTTGTTGATTTTATAAATGAGCATAAATCAGATTTAATAATAATCTGTAATCCAAATAACCCAACAGGATTTACTTTTTCAAAATATGAAATAGAAGTAATTTTAAATAATACAAATGCTTTTGTAATGGTTGATGAAACTTATGTTGAGTTTACAAACACAAATATTTATTCTTCAACACCTTTAGTAGACAAATACGATAATTTATTTGTAATCAGGGGAACATCAAAATTCTTCTCCACACCAGGTATTAGACTTGGTTATGGTTTAATAGGAAATCAAGATATAAAAAATAAAATTAATGAAAATCTTGATTTATGGAACATTAATATAATTGCTTCTGCAATGGGTGAAATCATGTTTACAGATAAAAATTATATTAATCACTGTGTAGATGTAATTTTAAGAGAAAGAGATTATTTGTATAAATCATTAAATGAATTTAAAAATCTTAAAGTTTATGAAAGCAAAGGTAATTTTATTTTATGTAAATTAGAAGATAAAATAATGACTGCCCATGA
>JALFMW010000387.1 GCA_022782605.1 Clostridium sp.
CTGGAGAAATTATAAGAGTTACAAAAGAAATTAAAGAATACATCAAAGATGAGAAAATATTGAGAATGATAGATATGTATGTTTAGGGGGCTGAATATGGTTATTCATTATGGGAGATACTCACATAAGTTAGTAAATAGAATAACAAAAGGATATTCAAAACCTAAAGATATAAAAAACTATGAAAAATTAGAAGAATGGATCAAGAAAGGTTGGGAGAATTAATTGGAATATAATGAATTTATTAAAAACAAAGAAGTTATAGCCAAAGAAACAGGGTTTGAAATATCAAAAGAAGAATTAAACCAAAATTTATTTGAATTTCAAAAAGATATAGTTAGATGGGCATTAATAAAAGGAAGAGCAGCTATATTTGCAGATACAGGACATGGAAAGACAATAATGCAACTTGAATGGGCGAATCAGGTATATAAAAGAACTAAAGGGAAAATTTTAATACTAGCACCTTTAGCAGTAACTAATCAAACGAAAAAAGAGGGAGAAAAATTTGGGATAAATGTTAATATATGTGAAAGTCAAGAAGATGTAAAAGAAGGTATTAATATAACAAACTATGAAAAATTAGATAAGTTTATTTCAAATGAATTTGAAGCAGTAGTATTAGATGAAAGTTCAATATTAAAATCATTTACTGGAAAAATTAGAAATGATTTAGTAGAAAGATTTAGGAATACTCCTTATAAATTAGCATGTACCGCTACTCCTAGTCCTAATGATTACATGGAATTAGGAAACCATTCAGAATTTTTAGGGGTTATGACCAGAAACGAAATGCTAGCAATGTATTTTATACATGATGGTGGAGAAACTTCTAAATGGAGATTGAAAGGACACGCACAAGATGTATTTTGGAATTGGATGACTAGTTGGGCAGTAGTAATATGCAATCCTAGAGATTTGGGATATGAAATAGAGGGTTATAATTTACCAAGATTAAACGTAACTCAAATAGTAGCTGATGGAGAAGAAGTTATAACTGAATCATTAAGTTTAACAGAAAGAAGAAAAGCAAGAAAAGAAAGTTTAGAAGAAAGGTGTCAAACGGCAGCTAAATTAGTAAATGAATCAAATGAACAATGGGTTATATGGTGTGATCTTAATGATGAAAGTAAAAGACTTAAAGAATTAATAAATGATGCAGTTGAAGTTAAAGGATCAGATAAAAACCAGCACAAAATAGATTCAGCTATAAATTTCCAAGAAGGAAATATAAAAGCACTTGTAAGCAAACCTTTGATTTTTGGGATGGGTTTAAACTTTCAAAAATGCCATAATATGATATTTGTAGGGTTAAGTGATAGTTATGAATTATATTATCAAGCTGTAAGAAGATGTTGGAGATTTGGTCAAGATAAAGAAGTAAATGTATATTTAGTAATTGGAAAGAGGGAAGGTGCGGTCAAAGAGAATATAGAAAGAAAAGAAAAAGAATTTAAACATATGCAAGAGAAAATGATAACACTAACAAAAGACATAGTATCAAACGAGATCAAATCAACTTGCAGAATAAGCACTCCATATAAAAATGATACTGAAATGAAATTGCCATTATGGGAAGAGTTTACTGAATATGTCAAAGAAGATAATAGAAAAGAAATAATATATCCAAAATGGTTTTAGGAGGAATTAGAATGAAAGTATTAAATCAAGTAGTTAATGATAAATTCGCTTTATATCATGGAGATTGTGTAGATGTAACTAAAGGAATACCAGATAATTCTATACATTACACTATATTTTCTCCACCATTTAGCAGCTTATACACATATTCAAATAGCGATAGAGACATGGGAAACTCAAAAAGCGATGAAGAATTTTATAAACATTTTGAATTTTTGGTAAAAGAATTATACAGAATAACTATACCTGGAAGGTTAGTAAGTTTTCATTGTATGCAAATACCATTAATGAAAGAAAGAGATGGAGTTATAGGATTGAAAGATTTTAGAGGAGATTTGATAAGATCTTTTCAAAAAGAAGGTTTTATATATCATAGCGAAGTTTGCATATGGAAAAATCCAGTTGTAGAAATGCAAAGAACAAAAGCACTAGGATTATTGCATAAACAAATAAAAAAAGACAGTTCTATGTGTAGGCAAGGAATACCAGACTTTTTAATTACAATGAGAAAACCAGGAGAAAATCCAGAAAGAATAGAACATACAAACGAAAATTTCCCAGTAGACGTATGGCAAAACTATGCATCACCTGTATGGATGGATATAAAACAATCAAATACACTTCAAAAGAAAAATGCTAGAGATAAAAATGACGAAAGACATATATGTCCTTTACAATTAGAAGTTATACAAAGAGGTATTGAATTATGGAGCAACCCAGGAGATATAGTTTTCGATCCTTTTAGTGGAATAGGAAGTACACAATATATGGCATTAAGATTAGGAAGAAGAGCAATAGGTTCTGAATTAAAAGAAAGTTATTTTAAATGTGCAGTAGATAATTGCAATATGGCGTTAGATGAAGGAAGTATTTATATAGATGGAAAAGGACAAATAGGAGGGCAAACATCATTATTTGATGAAGAAAATAATGGATTATAAAATTAAATTGGGTAATAAGTATGTTAAGAAATAAAATTAAAATATTAATATCATCAGCATTAATAGCAGCAACATTGTTTGCTGCACTTACATTTCTGAAAAGACCTACTGAAGCACCAAAACAAATAAATAGAATAGAAAATAATGAACAAAAGATAGATTATTCTGAAAGCATAATAGAAAAGCTTGAATCAATAAATAAACTAGAGATAATGCAGGCATACCTAAAACAAGATATCACATTAAAAGGAAAATATGATAACTTTTTATTTAGAAACAATAAGACAATAACAGTAAAAGCTAATGGAATATACAAACTTAATCTAAACAACATATACGAAAATACAATAATAGGAACTGATGAAGTAACGGTATTAGCAAACATAGATAACGATGTGATATTCCATGATTTTGAATACAATATAGAAAAAGGATTATTAGTATTTTATGACATAGAAGTCACTCCTGAAGAATACGAAAGTTTATTAGATAATGTAAAAGAACAAATGAAAATAAAAATGTATACAGAAGATTACATTTCAGAAGTTAAGAAAAGAGCAGAAGAAATAATAACTAGAGAGGTTCAAAAAGTTACTGATAAATATAAAGTAAGGGTGATTTTCATTGATTAGAAAGAAATTAATTCGGCTAATAAAGAAAATAACAGTAAGCTTAGTATTAGTATTTACTCTAGCAACTCCTTTTTATACATTAAAAGCTTATGTTCCAGAACAATATGTATTAAAAGAGAGTTCTATAAATTATAATACTTCAACAAAAAAGATACTTTTAGATTTAGCACATCATGATACAATTAACGATAAAGGTTGCAGTTTTGGAGAATATAACGAAAGAGAAATATCTGAAAATATATCATTAAAGGTAAAGGAAATATTGGAAAATAAAGGAATAACAGTAGAATTAACTAGAGGGAAAGAAGATGTAATAAGCATAGCAGACAGAATAGTTTTAGCAAACTCTAATGAATATGATTATTATATATCAATTCATGTAAATAGTACAGAAATAGAAAATAAGGGTACTGGTATAGAGGCTTTTTCTTGTGATTGTTGGTCATTATCTCACAAAGTATTAGAAAAATTAGAAAAAGAATTTAATTATCAAAACAGAGGAATTTATGAAAGTGATTTCTATAATAAGAGAATAGATAGCAAAAGCACAATTATTGAAATAGGTTTCTTAAATAATGAATATGACAGAAATAATTTAATTAACCATCAAGATAAATATGCTGAATGTATAGCAAATGGTATATATGAACAATTAATGAGGGAATAATATGGAATACAGAGAATGCGAATTATGCAAATTAAGACCAGCATCAGAAATTCATCACATAATATACAGATCACACTGCAAGGCATTAATAAAAAGTGAAATCAATTTAATTCCACTATGCCAGATATGTCATGCTAAAGTACACAGAGGAAAAGAATCAAAAGAACTAAATCATAAATTAAGGTTGCAATTTCAAAATAAACTAGAAATACTACTAGACAAAGAATATTTAACAGAAAAAGAAATAAACGATGTGCTAAAAATAAGCCAAACTGCTTTAAGGGGATTATTAAAAACATTAATTGTATATAAAGGCAATTTGTTTAAGAGAGAAGATGTTATAAGGGCATGTATGGGAGGGAAAATAATAGAATGATAGTAGTAGAAGGGACTATACGTGGTAAACAAAGACCACGATTTAATACAAAAACTGGTAGAGCATTTACATCTAACCAAACAATAAATTATGAGAATTGGATAAAGCAATGCTATATAGAACAATCTAATAAGCTATTACAAGGACCAATAAGAGCAAGGATAGAAATATACTATTCAGTACCCAAAAGCTATTCTAAAAGAAAAATAGAAGCAATAAAAGACGGTACAGATTACCCAATGAAAAAGCCAGATTGTGATAATGTGGTTAAGATAGTTTTAGATTCTCTTAACAAAATAGCATATGACGATGATAAACAAGTAGTAGAATTAACTGTACTAAAAAGATGGACTTTTGATAATGAGAGAATAGAATTTGAAATGGAGGAAATAAAATAAAATGAATAGATATTTATGCATTGATAATTTTAACGGTATGCTAGCTTTAACTATAGGAAAAGTTTACACTTCTACTAGAGAAAC
>JALFMW010000391.1 GCA_022782605.1 Clostridium sp.
CATCCAAGAGAAAGTCACTTTACATTTTTTCCTAGCCTTCACCTCTGCTAGATTTTTTATGGGTTTGTCGGTTTATTCACCCGCCGACTTCTTCGTAACTACAACAGTCCTAAGCGTCCTGGTGTAATATATCTTATAACTCTTTTCATAATTTATAAAATAGTTAAATGTAGCTCCAATGGGATTCGGACCCATACGCCCTTTCTGGTACTAGCTCCTAAGGCTAGCGCGTCTACCGTTCCGCCATAGAGCTGTAGTTTAACATGATGTGATAATTTATTTATTTCTTTACGTTGCCTTGTTATTTTTTCTAATGATTTTTGATTCAATTTTATAAGAGTGTTATACTTTTGTTTTAATGTGTTAAGTTGAGATTGCAAAGAATTAATAGTATTAGAAGAATCTCCACTTACTTTGTTAATTCTTTCTTCTTTAGCATTATTTCCTAATGTAAAGATAACATATAAAGATAATAAAAGTTTTACTTCTTTTAATGTCCGGAAATTAAAAAGAACTTTATTTATAAAGACACTATAACCACTTCCATTATAAGGAAGTATTATACATATTTGATCTCTACTTTTAACTCCAGGAAGATGATCAGATACTCTAATCATTAAATTTCCTAATTTATAGTAATGAGAACCTGCTCTTGATTCAGAAGTTTCTTTACCTCCTATTTCCTTTATATATTTTGATAATCTTGTTAAATTTGCTTTATTCATTATTATTTCATTTTTTAGAGCCGAGACTCGGACTCGAACCGAGAACTACTGATTACAAGTCAGTTATTTTACCAATTAAAACTATCAAGGCGATATTCAGGTGTTTATAGAGGTTAATACCTGAAACCTCTTGAATAATCAACGGATAATATTCTATCTGAAAAATATTAATTTAACTCAAGAAGTTCCGATGATTACTTCTTAATGTCAACATCAAAATTGCGATTAGTCTTAGCCTGAATAGTGTTAGACTTTACAATGTCAGCCATATCTACACCAGTAGCCGCCCTCCTACGATAATTAATGTTTGATTCATCATTTTCCAGGTTTATTCCAGTAATTAGAAAAATAATCGTTAATCTCTTGAGTCGTTGATTTATCCATTTTTAATCTAGTTTTTAAAAGTTCAGAACACTATAATGTTATACTCTATTAACTGAGCTACTCTCCCATTTATTAGTAGGAGAGACCGGACTCGAACCGGTGACTTCTTGTTACTTAGACAAAAATGCAATATATAAGTTGCAGAAGTGTTCTTTAATATATGTTACATCATATAACCTAAATCACCATAACCATAGACTTCATTATAAAGAGAAGGTCTACCATCAGGATTCTTTATAAGATAGAAATATAAAGTATCCTCATCATCCGTTGCTACAATAACGTGTTTCTTTATATCTATATCAATAACCCTTTCTTCATCGAAGTAATCACCTGGTTTGATAGTATCCCATTTCTTTTCACTATAAATATAATGGATTCCATCGTGGCGAAGTCTTAATTTTTTCTTCTTCTTAGTATATTCCTCTATTGCCTTTCTTTCTTCTTCAGTAGGATTATTAGGATTTTTACAATAAGGTGGTTTGATAAGACTAAACTCTTCATGTTTATCAATCTCTTTTAAGAAATCTTTAATACTAACAGTACGAGCATCTTCTGTTGGATCATTCGTCGCATCATAATATCCAGATGCTCTATAGCATCTATAGCTATAATTCTCAGTTTCAACATTAAAGAATTTACGAGACTCTTTAAAGTCAGAAATTCCATGAATATTAATTTCTTTTACAACACTCTTAAGAATATCTATTGTGGATATAGTTAAAGTATCAATAAAATCCATTACTTCTTGTTTAGCACTCTTATCTACTAAAGTATCATCTAAGAACTCCGAAACTACTTCTTTAGGAAGATTCTCAAACTTCTTCAGATACATAATTCTTGAAGGTCTACCTAATAGATTTTCATCTATAGCTAACCTATTTGTAGTAAGTAAGAATACTTTTCTGGACTTAGTATTATATACTCCGTCCATAAAAGATAAGATAGAAATATCCTCTTTAAATGTCTTCTCAAATTCATCAAAGAAGAAAACACAATCAAAGTTTATTTCTGTAGAGAGATAATTCATCATAGATTGATTACTATCTCCCATATTTTGAACTATAATAACAGGTAACTCTAGCATATTTGCTAACATTTTAGCAGTTACAGTTTTACCAGTTCCTTTAGTTCCATTAAATAAAATACCAATATTACCAGACTTTGTTTCTTTATAAGTCTTAATAACATGATTAATAAATTGGGTTTGGAGTCCATATACTTTATAATCAAAAGTAAATTCATCCATTACATGTTCAATGTAAAAACCCATCATACTTACTCCTACCTTATATACTCCTTTAGGAGGAGCATCATAAGAAGTGACAGGTCCCTGCATTTTATTGAACATTCTGCCATTTTGAACCCAAATTTCTTTTCCTGTTTCCATTGTTTTTTTTACATTATTAAACATCTAAATATAAAGGGTGTCTATCTGTGACAATAGTGGGCCTCACCGGGATTGAACCGATAACCTTCAGATTATGAGTTTCTTTTTCGTATACCTTATATTATTTTACGAGTTAATCCAAAATGTTGCAAATATACATATAACCTTCAGAAGTTCAAAGTATATAGCCCAAAGTGGTGGCGGCGGGAGTTGAACCCGCTATTTCCATCTTATAAGGATGGCGCTCATACCACATATTAGCATCGCCACTAATTATAAGCGATTTTCATAATCTGCTGCTGCTCTAACCTAATTGAGCTAGAAGCCCTTTTACGGAACAATATATCAAATCATCATAACCAACTATATAAAATAAATACTTGCTGACTTGTTCCTTATAAATAAAAGATAGTATTGGAGGGGTAGATGGATTCGAACCACCGACAAACAGATTAAAATTCTACTACTCTATCCACTGAGTTATACCCCTCTTTCTTTTTAATGAAAGAGTCTGTCGTTCATATCCTTCATAGACAGATCTTTTAATTTATTTATAAATAAGTTTATAAGTTTTCTAATTAAGTAAAGCTATTTTCACAAACGTTCTATCCAACTGAACTAACCGGCCATAATTGAATTTAAATAAAGTAGAGGCCAGTGATAGACTCGAACTATCGACCTTTTGCGTCTCTGTTAAGTAGAATCCAACTTATGTTTTACTTATAAATAAAGTTATAAAGCTAAAGCTATTGACTAACGAAGCTAAATGTATTAAGTAAAGCTAAATTAGTTAAAGCTAAAGCTCTAGTCAAGATTATAATAATTTCTTATTATTTTAGATCAAACAAGAAATTAACGGCAGAATCAACATCAAGATTTGGTCTCTCTGTTTCTACATCATTAACTTCTTTCAAGGCAGTAATAACTGCTGCCTGCAACTTATTAAGGCGAGCAATGAGTCGATTCTTCTGCTCGGTAGACCACTCTCCGGAGAAGTATTGAATGGTAGAATCGCCAAGTTCAATTACTCTACTCTTAATTGTAGTACGAGGAGTATAGCCAGAAGGAATATGTGCTGGATCAAGATTTGGATCTCTAAGAATGACCTCTTCTTTCTCAGTAGTTTTATCTACTGATTTAGAAATAGGCTGCTCATAGATACTCCTATCTTTGTTATCATCATCAGTAGACTTAGTCCAAACTTTAGTATCAGTACGAGTTGGAATAAAGTCTAAGACGGCACGTAAATCCTTAGACTGTAAGAAGTTCTTAAGTCTCATTAAATCATAAGCGGTAAGCATACCAAAACTATGACCATCGACTTTTAACTCAACCTTTGCAGCGCCTTTACTGTTAGTTGCCTCTTCTGCAAACTGCAGTTTCCAAAATCTCTTCATTACATCAACAAGAGAAATAAGAGATTCATCTACAGTAAAGACAACTCTACTAAATCCCTGCATATTTTCTTTTACAGGGTTATCTCCTTTTGGAGTATAAGTTTTTCTTACTCCCTCAAAGAGATTAGTCTCATTCTTGAACATCTTTAGATGACTTTGAA
The DNA here is from genome assembly GCA_022782605.1 of Clostridium sp. Taxonomy (GTDB): domain Bacteria; phylum Bacillota; class Clostridia; order Peptostreptococcales; family Peptostreptococcaceae; genus Terrisporobacter. The sequence continues at coordinate 4,058 of JALFMW010000391.1, forward strand.
GAGACTTGTTGTACTCTGTTTGCGCATTATCAGTCTGTGCAAGCAGAACATTCATTTTTAAACTCATAAATCTAAAATTAATTAAATATTAAACTTTGTCTAAACTAGACCATAGTGGGACAGATAGGAGTTGAACCTATATCTCCGGATTTTCAGTCCGATGCATTGACCACCTCTGCCACTGTCCCAAAAAGAGTTACATTATCAAGATAACTTTAGTTTTAAAATCTTCTTATAAAAGAATAATTTAAGTGCAGGGTTCAAACCCGCAACACAAAAAAGAGCGGCTGATGGGATTCGAACCCACGTAAGCCTTCTGGTTGGAAGCCAGATATGCACCACCAACTACACTACAGCCGCTTATTTTATTCTAGTATCTATTTTAGTTGAATATCTTTTTTGTTATATTCAAAAATACATCTACAAACTGGACATATGATTTAATCCTTGTTTAATTATTTTCATATCATAGTGTCTATTTTTAAGTCAGCCTCAGCTTTATTAATTTCTTTTTCTTTTTGCTTCTCAGTAAGATTACCATATCTTAAATGAGCAATTAGCTTTTCTGCTTGTTTTTCAGACATTCCTATTCTTTTGCAAGCCCAAACATCTTTCCAATATCCCATAATTTAACAATAGTTATCTCTACAAGTAAGCTTATAATTTACATTAGTAAGTTCTTTAAGAATCTTAGAGTTAAGGTTAACTCTAATATTATTTATCTTTTTCATAATAATTAAAATTAAGAGCAGTATGGCGGAGTCGAACCGCCCTCCTCAGCTTGGCAAGCTGATATAATAACCGATATACGAATACTGCAAAATAGTTAAGCATCGTGTAAGTTTAATACTTACCTTATTCATTCCCTAGTCTCGGTTCATGTATTGCTTAACTATTAATAAAAGCGTGCAGTCACATTGTGGGGGCAGAATCGGATTCAAACCGATGTAATCCAGTGTCACAAACTGGTGCCTAAATCTCTCGGCCATCTGTCCCAAGTTTAATATTCTTTACTATTACAAAAGATGATATTATCAACTCTATCAACAAGATACTTTTTAATACTGGATAATCGAATTATTTTTACCGCATTATGATCAATAATTGGAAGAATATCTTCTTTTAAACAATCACAATGGGTAAACACCATATTTACAGTATAATTATCTGGAAAACAAAAAACTTTAGTAGAAATAAGAGCAACATTAATTAAATCTACGTCTAATACTCCCTTTTTAAAAATTCCCTGTATTCCAGTATCTAGATTAGTAGGTTCATCTAAATCTTCGAAGAAAGTATTTAACTTCTCCGGATACTGAGGTATATATCCATTTCCATGTCTAGTAGTATAAGTTCTTGAAACAAAATAGAAATCAACTTTTATATCTGATATAAGATATTTGAAGTTATTAGTGATTCCATCTATTGTTATGAAAGAAGGAGTAGTATGTTCTCCTTCTGTAGGACTATAAAAGTTTAATAATAAACCTTGAGATCCTTCAAATATCCAAACATTATAATCATATATAGAACTTTTTTCTCTATAATGAGTTATAATATCTAAACATTCTTTATAAATGGACTCTCTTTCTAAATCTCTTTCTATCTTGTAGAGTTGTGAAATATTCTCAAGATTAACTTTAGGAAAAGAATTTGTTCTTTGGAACGTAGTAAATAATCCTTTTCCACAAGTACCATCCTTAAGAATTTTATCATCCCTTAGGTTTTTAAGAATATCATAAAAAGTAATATGCCTTATTAGTTTATCTCCATCCCCTACAATCCCTGGATACATTATACTTACTCCTTTAGAGAGCAAATCTTTATATTCAAGAACCATAGATACTGGATCAATATAAACATTAGGACTATTCAAATAAAAAGTAGGAACATTTAGTAGAGAACCACTACCAAAGGAAGAGAATACATGTTCTATTTTATTATGTATAACTCTATGCCCACATTGTGGTCCCCCACTAAATCTTATTACACAAGGAGATTTTCCTCTAGAAATAGCCTCTTTACAGAGATGTTGTACTATATTTCCCTTTCCTTCATCTCCAAATAAAGAGCCTATTACTATTTTAATCTCCGGCTTTAAGTTTTGGACCATCATGATATGATCTATTAACTATAGCTGGAATAAGATCAAGAAGATCATCCGCATTTCTATCATTAGATAAATAAAGATGTTCTCCAAGTAAATCCTTCCAATTAGTTTCATCTACTCTATAAGTATGAGAACCTTCACAGTGGATATGGTAAATATCCCATTCCTTCTGAGCTTCTTTTAAAATATCAGAGGTAGTTATATCCGACTCAACAGAATCTCCAAAATAAGTACGGATGCCATCTCTTTCAATATATGAAAGACAAGGCTCATCACCTATTGTAATAAGACATCCTTTCTTATTTCTTTTAGAGAAAGAGTCAATCTTAGTTCTTTTTGCTGCAAAATACCAAGCAAGATTGTAAGATTCTCCTCCATTTCCTCCTCCTCTTCCTTCAAGAAAAATCTTCTTCAGCCACTTTTCCATAAGTTCGTCGGAAGACTCGAATTGTCCACATTGAATAGGAGCTTGTTCTCGACATCCTTCACAATCTCCTATTCCAACAAAGCATACTTGAGGATTAGAAACTCCTGCCTTCATTATTTTATCCATTATGCCAGGAAATAATGAAGTAATTAAATGATCCGGAATACTTCCCATTGAGCCAGTCTCGTCTAAAGCTATAATAATAGGAAATGATTCTGGATGTTCTTCACTATCACAAGACTCTCTAAATTCAAATTTAGAAGGATCCATGTCCGGAGATAAATTCCTTTGAGAAAATTTCTCTTCACGACTCATACGAGAATAAGTATGAAGGCTTCTTGAAGAAGCAGCTAATGTACTATAACTTCCGCCACCCATAATTAATTATTTTTTAGAATTTACCATTTGAGATAAAGATGCTACAGCATCTGTTAGTTTACTCATATTATCAGTTAGCTGATTTACTTTAGATTCAATATCAGTAGTTTCTGGTGAAGAAGACTTAGTAGGAGATTGTCCAAACATATTATTGAATGGATTTTGTCCTCCCATGAGACCAGACATCATAAGAAGTGGCATTAAATCATCTTTTCCAGAATTACTCTGGTCAAGCATAAGGAGCATCATAGGATTAAATCCTCCTCCTGTATTACTAAACATATTTTTACCTTGAGGAGTCATAGAGAGCATAAGTAATGACTTAACGTCAAATTTATCCCCTGATGCCATAGCAAAGAACATAGGATTAAATCCAGTTTTCTCATCAAAGTTAAACATGTTAATAAGAACACGGGCAGTTGTCTGTCCTAACATGAAATCCTTAACTGCTTTCTTGTTGTGAGAATAGCCACTAAAAGAAAGTACTTTCAAAGAGTTATCTGAATTCTTTCCGATAACCTTTGAATAATTTCTACCATTCTTTACAATATCACCAGGAGCAATATTACTAATAGCCTTTTCTATACTATAGACAGGAATATCTACAGTAAGACTTCGGTCAAATCCGACAAGGTCATTATTTTGATCAATACCAATATACTGATCATCCTGTGGAACACATAGAAGACCTGTAAGAGACATTCTTACATCGGTTTCCTTTTTAGGAATAAATTGTGACGAATACTTCTCTGCTAATCCAGAAAACATTCCGTCTGATTTTGGTGTAAAATCCATTTTTTCTTTAATTTTAAGTGGAATAAGTTGGACCCCATCAATACGATTAAGGTCACTTAAATTTACATTAACAACTTTAGCATTACTATACTTATCTGTATTAATAACATCACCTTCATTTACAAGATGATTATCATCTAAATACACAAGATAGTCATTATTTTGCGTTCTAATAGTTACATGTCTGTGCATAACAAAATTAGCTATTTGATTATATTTATTAAGTTCTTCATCTGTAAGAAAAAAGTATGGTACATTAACAATACACCAACGTATATAATCTATCTCTTCAAAATTTATATGATCAATAATTAAATCTCCTTTATATTGACCAAATGAAAATCTATGTCCGTTCATAAGACATTATAGTTTTTATTTATAAAGTAAACTCTTATTCTTTCCCTATAACACCTTGTAACTTAGATATAATAGTGGAATATCAAGTAAATTATATTGGTTTCGAACCAATACCTGCGGCTTAGGTGGCCGCTGCTCTACCCCTTAAGCTAATAATTTCCACTGCAAATCACATACAGATACTATTTTAAATATAAAATAGATAAACTAGTTAATTTTTAATAATTAACAAAATGCAACCATTAACTCCTTATCAGGCACTCAGGTTACCTAGTCTGGTTATTTAACTATCCCAGCATAGTTCGTAACTAGTTACTCGTGACTCCGATCGGATTCAAACCGATGACCCAGACATTAGAAGTGTCTTGCTCTATTCAACTGAGCTACGGAGCCTTTAAAAATACCTATAAATCCTAGTGAGGACAAACTTCGGTATTAAGATTAACTAGATCTAAGTTTATTTGCCCACTTTCTATACTAAAACCTAATTCGCTCTAAATTACATTTAGTATGGTAGGGACTTGAACTGATGACCTATTCATTACTAATAAATTACTCTACCAACTGAGCTAAGGGAACAATTTAGGATCCGACGTGAGAATCTTACTCACTCAACACCATATTAGTTGACAATTCAAATTCTTAATCAGATCCATGGGTAATTAAAAAGCTATTACTCAACCTAGTACATAAACTTTGGATTTTAAGTTATGCAGGTATATTTGTCGCTTCAACATTACCCTTATAATACTAATAGTTGCAACTACTAGTATTAGTTTTAGGCGCTACATTCCTCTTCTATTTTTA
>JALFMW010000393.1 GCA_022782605.1 Clostridium sp.
TAATTAGCATAAAAGAAGATGAAAAAGAAATAGAAGATAGATTCTATAAAAATTTAGAGTTTGGAACTGCTGGTCTTAGAGGAATAATAGCAGCAGGAACAAATAGAATAAACATATATACAGTTAGAAGAGCTACTTTTGGTCTTGCAAACTACATATTAAAAAATACAAGTAAAGAAGAACAAGCTAGGGGTGTAGTAATAGCCCATGATAATAGATTTATGTCTAGAGAGTTTTGTATAGAAACTGCAAATACATTAGCAGCTTGTGGAATAAAAGCATATATATTTGATGGATTAAGAACAACTCCAGAATTATCATTTGCAGTTAGAAAATTACATACTATAGCAGGTGTAGTTATAACTGCTAGTCACAACCCACCAGAATACAATGGATATAAAGTATATTGGGAAGATGGAGCACAAGTTATGCCTGAAATAGCTAATGCTATAACAGAAGAAATAAATGCTATAGAAGATTATTCAACAATACCTACTTTAAGTGAAGAAAATAAAGATTTAGTAGTTTTACTTGATGATAAGCAAGATACAGCGTTTATAGAAGCTGTTAAAACTCAAGTTATAAGAAAAGAATTAGTTGAAAAAGTAGGAAAAGAATTTAAAATAGTTTACACACCACTTTGTGGAACAGGAAATGTACCAGTTAGAAGAGCATTAAAAGAAGCTGGATTTGAAAATGTTCTTGTAGTAAAAGAAGAAGAAATGCCAGATAGCAACTTTGCTGGAATAGAATATCCAAATCCAGAAGATAAAAAAGCCTTAACTAGAGGGATAGAATTAGCTAAAGCTGAGGGTGCAGACTTAGTTATGGCAACAGATCCAGACTGTGATAGAGTTGGTGTTGCTGTTAGAACTACTAGTGGAGAATATGCAATGCTTACAGGAAACCAAATAGGTGGAATGTTAACTAACTATATAATAGAATCACAAAAAGCTGAAAATAAATTAAAAGACAATGGTGTTCTTATAAAAACTATAGTTACTTCTGAATTTGGTGCAGATATAGCAAAAGCTAATAATTTAGAAGTTATGAACGTGCTTACAGGGTTCAAATTCATAGGTGAAAAAATAAAATCATTTGAAGAAAATAACAACGAAAAAACTTATTTATTTGGATATGAAGAAAGTTATGGATACTTAGTTGGAACTCATGCTAGAGATAAAGACGGTGTTGTGGCATCTTTATTAATAGCTGAAATGGCTGCATACTACTATTCAAAAGGTATGAGTTTATACGAAGGATTACAAGAACTATACAAAAAATATGGATATTTCAAAGAAGAAACTATGTCTTTAACTTTAGTAGGTAAAGAAGGGTTAGAAAAAATAGCTGAAATAATTTCTTACTTCAGAAATACTAATATAGAAAGTATAAATAATAAAAAAGTTGTTGAAGTTAAAGATTATGCAAAGGGAATTGACGGACTTCCAAAATCAAATGTATTAAAATATTTCTTAGAAGATGAATCATGGGTAGCTGTTAGACCATCTGGTACTGAGCCAAAACTTAAGTTTTATATTGCAGTTAAAGGAAATGATGAAGCTGAGTGTGATACAAAAGTTGCTGGTATAAAAGCAAATATAGATGAAATAGTTAATAAATTAAAATAGTATATATTGAAAAATAAATCTCTTTAATTTATAAAATATTAATAAACAATGTTCAATAAAAAAGTAATGGTTTTTAGTCATAATAGTAAAGACCATTACTTTTTATATTATAGATAGAAAAATATACTTATAATATAATTAAAGTAGATAAAAAATTAAGATATGAGGGATAGTATGAAAAAGTCTTTAAATGAAAAAATAGAATCTTATAGTAAGAAGATAAGATTTCTTATAAAATATTCAAACTATAGAGAAATAAATTCAAAGGCAGCAGAAATATCTTTTTATTTATTACTATCTATCTTTCCATTTCTAATATTTACAATAAGTTTAGTAGTCTATACACCCATAATTAAGTTGAGTAAATGTATATTTTTATTAAAAAAAATAATGCCAACTAGTGCCTTCAATATGATATCTTCTTTGTTTCAATCGGCAATAGAAAATAGAAGTTTTAGTTTCTTAATATTAAGCTTTATGTTAGCCATGTATACCATGTCTAGAGCAGTATTATCTTTGATTAGAGGTATGAATAAATCTTATAATATTAGAGAAACAAGACCATATTTTGAAGTTTTATTTATATCTTTAGTATTTGTAATAATGTTATTAGTATTAATATTTATCTCTATGATTTTTTTAATATTTGGTGAAAAGCTAGGGGCATTTTTATTTAATTTAATTGGCCTTGATGAATATTTTATGTATATATGGAACTTATGCAGATATATTGTGGGAATTGTAACAGTAATTATAATTTTAATGAGTTTATATAAATTTACGCCAAATAAAAAATTAAAATTTAGAGAAGTTATACCAGGTTCAATTGTTTCTACTTTTTGTTGGTTGGTGGTATCGTTTTTTTATTCTTTTTATTCAAATAACTTTTCTAGATATGATATTATTTATGGAAGTTTAGGTGGTATTATAGTTCTTATGACTTGGGTTTATTTAAGTAGCTGGACTATTTTAATTGGATGCGAAATAAATGCACGTTTATATAAGAGAAAGATTAGGTAAAATTGTCACAGATATTTATAAATTTTAATATATTATAGGGATTAATAAAATCAAAAATGACCTTGACACTTAGTAATATTTCTTATAATATTATTTTAAAATATAAATTACAAAGGCAATGAATAGGAAGAGTAAATCCAATTCGATTACCAGAGAGAAAAGCTCATGGGCTGTAAGGCTTTTCAAATTAGAGGGATTGAAAACTACCTAGGAGCTGTAATCTGAAGTTATCAAGTGATATTAGTAAGATTAACCGTAAGCTGCGTTAAAGCAATAAGTGGATTTTTAATCAATTTAGGTGGAACCGCGGGAATATATCTCGTCCTTATTTATAAGGACGAGTTTTTTTATTGAATTAAATATAAGATAAAATTTATAACATAAATTATATAAAGCAAAAAATATTTTAATATAAGGAGGTTTTAAAATGAGAATAGCAATACTTGGGTATGGAACAGTGGGAAAAGGACTTGTAGAAATGATTGAGGGAAATAAAGAAAAAAGAAATATAGAAATTACAAATATATTGGTCAGAAATAAAGATAAATATAAATCGTCTAAATATTCTGATAAAATAACAGAAAATATAGAAGATGTTTTTAATACTGACATTGACATATTAGTAGAGTTGATGGGAGGTCTTCATCCATCATATGAATATATAAAAAGAGCTTTGGAAAATAAAATTAATGTTGTTACTGCAAATAAAGATATGCTAGCTGAGTACGGGGATAAGCTTGTAAAAATATCTAAAGATAATAAAGTTAGTTTAAGATTTGAAGCATCAGTAGGCGGTGGAATACCAGTTCTTAAGCCTTTAACAGAATCACTTGAAGGCAATGATATTGAAAGTGTATATGCTATTTTAAATGGAACTACAAATTTTATTTTAAGTAAAATGTATGATGAAGGACTGCCTTATGAAGAAGTTTTAAAGGAAGCTCAAGATTTGGGATTTGCAGAAGCAAATCCAGAAGCAGATGTGGAAGGATATGATGCTGCTAGAAAATTATCAATATTATCAACACTTGCTTACCATAGAAGAGTATATTGGAAAGATTTTTATTTAGAAGGAATATCTAATATAGATATGAAAGATATTGATTATGCCAAGAAAATGGGCTGTAAAATAAAACTTGTTGGTCAAAGTAGAAAAAACGATAAAACAGTTAGTGGTTTTGTAAGACCTGTGCTTGTTGATAATAACAGTTTATTATCAAAAATAGATAATGAATATAATATAGTAGTTTTGAATGGAAACTCTGTGGGAGAATTATCCTTTGTGGGAAAGGGTGCAGGTAAGGAACCTACAGGAAGCGCTGTATATTCAGATTTAATAGATATACTAGACAAAAGAATTTCTAATATAGATTCATTTATGAAAGATAAAATAGAAGTTGAAAAAACTATAAGTAGTAATTGTCAAGTTTTATTAAGATTTAAATCACCTAAAAAAGAAGAAATAATAGAACTTATAAAAGCATGTGTTGATAAATACGAAATAATAGAAGATAATGATGAGCTTGCAATAATGGTATATGCAGACTCAGAATATGAAATAAATAATATTTTATGTTTAATAAAAGATAAAGGTTATTGTAAGGAAAGTAGAAAAATATTAAAAATAAGCTAAAGAAAATACCTGGAATCAGTATCCAGGTATTTTTACTTAGAATTTTTTAATTTCCTTTTTATCAAATAGTTTGTGATTTATCAAGTCTATATATGGTTTATCGAGAATATATGATGCAGATAAATAGACTCTTTTTTTATCTCCTCTTTTCCAAATTCTAAATTTAAGATTTTCATCACTTTGAAAAAGGTTTTTGTAATAATATTCAACTTTTTCCAATAGTCTGGCTTCATCTTCACTTACTTTAACTTCTTGCAATATTTCCTTGATTCTTTTATTAATATTTTTATCAGAAAGGTAAGCTAGGCATAATTTAAATTGTGTCTTATAGTCTACATCCCCATACTCTTGGCATATATTTTTTGTCATAATATGTGCATTTTTATAGATGTCGTCCATTTTCTAATCTCCTTTCATGATAATTTACATATCATACAACCCTTAATATATACTATTAAAAAAACATAATAATGATTACCTAAAACATAAATAAATGTAAGGGTTGTAAGGTTTTTCTTATGGTAAAATTGTGATTTAAAAATTTTTAGAGAAATATCTAAGATGAATTGACATATTAAATATAAATATATAGCATTATTTTTAATAGAGATTTGATAATTAACTTTTAGGGGAAAGTATTAGGGGGGAATACTTATGGAAATTTTGAAAAAATCTAATTTTAAAAATATTGAAACAAGTAAAATTATAAAAAATCAAGTAAGTGAGATATTAGAGGAAGTTAGAATTAATAAAGATATAGGGGTAAGAAAGTATAATTTACAATTTGATAAAAATTCTAGAGAGAATATTAGAGTTATGAGGGATGAAGTTGTTAAAGCATATAAGCAAGTAGATATAAAGTTTATAGAAGATTTAAAAGTAGCAGCAAGGAATATAGAGGAGTTTGCTAAATGTCAAAAAAATAGTTTTTATAATAATTTCGAGAAGGATATCTATCCAGGTGTCACTCTTGGACAGAAACATATACCAATTAACTCTGCCTTAGCTTATGTTCCAGGAGGAAGTTATCCCTTATTTTCAACAGCTTTAATGCTTATTATTCCAGCTAAAGTAGCTGGAGTTAAAAGAATTTGTGCATGCTCACCTACTATGAAAAATACTAATGAGATAAATCCCAAAACTTTAGTTGCTATGGATATGGCCGGTGTAGATGAAATTTATGCCCTTGGGGGAGTTCAAGCAATTGGTGCATTTACATATGGCACAGATAGTATAAAACCCGTTGATATTATAGTAGGACCAGGGAATAAATATGTTACAGAAGCTAAGAGACAATGTTATGGAAATGTGGGAATAGACTTTGTGGCAGGACCGAGTGAAGTTTTAATCATAGCAGATGAAACTGCAAACTCATCTTATATAGCAGCAGATGTTTTAGCCCAATGCGAACATGATTATAATGCTAGAGGAATACTTATAACTACTGATAAAAAATTAGGTGAAGAGATTTTAAAAAAGGTTGATGATATATTAGTAGATCTTCCTACTAGAGATATTGCAAAATCATCATGGGAGAACAATGGGGAAATTATTTATGTAGAGTCACTTGATGAAGCTGTTAAATTAAGTAATGAAATTGCACCAGAACATTTGGAGGTAGTTGTTAAAAATAGTGATGAAATAGTTGATAAATTAATAAATTATGGTTCTTTATTTATTGGAGATTTATCAGCAGAAGTATTTGGAGATTATGTATCAGGAACAAATCATACATTGCCAACTCAAAAGGCAGCTAGATACACAGGAGGCGTTTGGGTTGGTACATTTATGAAAACGTGTACGACTCAAAGATTAAGTCAAAGAGCAGTTGACTTACTAGCACCTGTAGCACATGATTTGGCTATAGATGAAGGGCTATATGCTCATGCTAATGCGGCAAAAATAAGAATGAAATAAAAATAAAAAAATTTAAAGCTAAAACTCCTTTCTTAACAATTATTATTGTAAAGAAAGGAGTTTTTTTAAGAAAAAAATAAATTTTTTAATCCATGAAAGAGGGCATGTTTTCTTCCCACCATGAAAATGACATAGTAAAGTTTGAAGTTATATCTGTATTTGCAGATGAAATTTCAAACAAATAAGAAAATCCTGGAGAAATAATTATGCCACCATTTTCAGTAAAATTAAACATGTTATATGGTGAAATGATTAAGTTTTGTCCATAAATTCCAGATACTTTTTCTAAGTCGTTACCAAATAAAATTTTACCTTGAGGAAGTGTTCCTGAAGAATTAGAATTTGTTATTGTTATAAAATTTGATTTTTCTAGATTTCCAACTACATATTCTACGCAATAATAAACTCTTACAATTATAGGGTTTGGAGAAAGATTTGAAATAAGAGAGTTTTTAACATAAATATTTACATTTGATTTATTTGGATTAGTTAACAAAAAATAAGCATATTCAAAGGTGCTATTTCCACCACAATCTAATTCTTCGCTAACTCCTTGGAATAATGATAAATTTTTGCTTTGAATATATCCATTTGAAATATCGCAAGTATATTTAGTCTCGTAATTAGGCTCATAAGGTATGTTAAATTTGTTTCCTCTATTTAAGGACTTTGATTTATTAAAATATTGATTTTGTGTTATTTTCATAGATATCACTCCCTAAACTGCAATTTATATAAAGAGAAAATATAACTGCTTATACTAATATATGAGTCTGTAAAATAAACTATGAATTATAATAATTTGAAAATGTGATTATAAATGATCAATATAAAAATAAAATATTAGTTGTGTTTATATAAAAAATAGTGTACTATGAAAATATAAAGCGTACACTATATATTGCGAATAATACATACTAAATAGTCTTTGTGTCATAAATAGTAGGAATTATATAGATGTAGTAAAAATAAATATATAAAAAGTTATATTCTAATGAAGAAACAATACAAATGAATATATAGTATACCTTATATAAAATTGTAATGTATGGGAGGAATTAGCTTGAAAATTAAAGTGGGGATAAACGGATTTGGAAGAATCGGGAGAAATGTACTTAGAATTGTAGAAGAAATGCCAAGGGATAATTTTGAAGTAGTTGCTGTAAATGCAAGAGCAGATGCAAAAACTCTAGCACATTTATTTAAATATGATTCATGTTATGGAATATTCAAAGGTGAAGTAAAAGTCAAAGATGAAAATACAATAACAATAAATAATAATGAAATAAAAATACTTAGATATGGTGATCCAAGTGAAATACCATGGAAAGATTTAGGAGTTGATATAGTAGTAGAATCAACTGGTAAATTTGTAAAAAGAGAAGATTGCTTAAAACACTTAAATAATGGAGCTAAAAAAGTTATCATAACTGCTCCTGGTAAAAATGAAGATAAAACAATAGTTATGGGTGTAAATGAAGGAGAGTATGATGAAAAAGTTCATAATATAATATCAAATGCATCATGTACAACTAACTGTTTGGCACCATTTGCTAAAGTTTTAGATAAAGAATTTGGTATAGAAGAAGGTTTAATGACTACAATACATGCCTATACAAATGACCAAAGAATACTGGACAAATCTCATAAGGATTTAAGAAGAGCAAGAGCTGCTGGAGAATCTATGATACCTACAACTACAGGTGCTGCAAAAGCAGTGGCAAAAGTTTTACCACAATTAGAAGGAAAACTTAATGGATTTGCAGTTAGAGTTCCAACACCAACAGTTTCACTTGTTGACTTAGTTTGTATATTAAAGAAAGATGCAACTGTAGAAGAAGTAAATGCAGCATTTAAGAATGCTTCAGAAACTTATATGAAAGGGATATTAGGATATAGTGAAGAACCTTTAGTATCAATAGACTATCGAGGAGATGAACGTTCATCAATTGTTGATGGATTATCAACTATGTCTATGGGTAAAAGAATGTTTAAGATAGTATCTTGGTATGATAATGAATGGGGATATTCTTCAAGAACTGTAGACTTAATTGACTATGTAGCTGGAAAAATTTAATTTTTACAATGGATAATTATTAATTTAGAAAAAGGCATCTATTAGAAGATGTCTTTTTTATTGTAAAAAAAATCCTTGCTTTAACCGATCAAGCAAGGATTTCAAAATATATTATAAAAAGGGGTTTATTAGGGAATATATTTTTTTGGGGAGTAATCAGTTATTGGGGAAATAACTGTATACTTATAGTAACAAAGTTCGACAAAATTTGCAACGCTTTTTTTAAAAAAATATAAAGATATAAATAAATTTATGATAAAAGTACTATATTAGTAATTATTATTTAGTTGTATATATTATTTTTCTACAGTTTTTAATGAAGAATATAAAACTTTATGATAAACTATAGATTACAACAGGAGGATTACATGAAAAAAAAATTATTACTAATATTAATGATGATAACAATCTTTACAACTGGATGTAATAAACTTTCTGAAAGTGAAGAGTTTGTACAAGGTCAAGAAAAACTGGAAAGTCATCAATACAATGAAGCGCTAACTTTACTATCTCAAGTCTTAAATGAAGATCCAGATAATTCTTCAGCAAGATCTATGTATATGCAAGCAAGAAAAATGCAAAGTGCACAAGAGTATGAAAATAATCAAGATTACATAAGGGCTATAAGAGAACTAGAAACTATTGTAAATATAAATGACGGCTCAAAACAAATTAAAAGAGAAGCAATCAACAAAAAAGCAGAGCTAGAAAATCTACAGAAGCAAAAAGAAGAAGAGGCTACTAGAAGAAAAGAAAATGCTAAGAAAGTATCTAAACAAGAAAATAGTAAAAGAAAGTACCATACTTCTAATACTAATAAGAAAAAAGAAGATAAAAAACAAAATCAATTACAAGTAAGT
>JALFMW010000009.1 GCA_022782605.1 Clostridium sp.
ACTACATAACACATTTAAAGGAGTTCTAAGTTCATGGGACAAATTAACAAAGTAATTATTTTTATTTTGTTCAAGTTTTAATACCTTTTTAAATAGTGATTTATTTTTCTCCATTTCTATTCTTAAATCATTAGTTCTTTCACTAACTAATCTATCTAGCTTCTTTACCTGGTGTCTATTTTTAATTATGGCTAAAGCTATAAGTAATAAATATATACAAATTGCTAATTTACTTTTCCAAAATGGAGGTTCAATAGTAAACTTAATTAAATGTTCTTCACTCATAACACCTTGTTGACTTTTTGCTTTTACCCTTAATTCATATTTACCAGGATTTAAATTAACAAATAAAATAGAATTATTTTTCGTTGTATCCCACTCTTCTCCATTTAACTTATAATAATATTGAATTGCTCCTGTATTCCTATAATCATTTGTAAAAAAACTTATCTTTATATTATTTTCACTATACTTAAGTTCAGTATTAGATATATCTTTTTTATTTATTCCATTAACTTCAAAATCATCAATCATAATTTCTGGTTTAACTTCAAATGCATTTATATCACTAGGATTAAAAACATTAAATCCATTTACACCACCAAAATACATATATCCAGTGTTTGCTTTAAAACATGACCTTCCATTAAATTCATTAGATTGAAGCCCATCTGTTATAGTAAAATTCTCAAATACATCTTTCTTAGTTGAAAGTCTAGATATACCTCCATTTGTACTCATCCATATATTGTTATCATCATCAACAAGTACACCATAAACAATATTATTTATAAGCCCATCTTTTTCTGTATAACTTTTAAATATGTCTTTGTTTGTATCTAAAATGTTTAATCCATAGCTTGTTCCAACTAATATATTTCCATTTAAATCTTCATTTATATATCTTATACAGTTGCTACTTATGCTAGTTTTATCACCTTCAATATTTCTATATACTTTATATTCTTTAGTTTTTGGATTAATTTTTATTAATCCTCCATCTAAAAAGCATCCAATATAATAATTTCCTTTTGAATCTTCAAAAACAGCTCTTATAAATTTATCCGATACTCCCATATCCTCCAGCATATAGGTAATGTCAGTAAGCTTGTTATTTGAATCTAATATGGCTAATCCTTTATAAGTTCCTATCCATAAATTTTCTTTTGAATCAAAAAATAAGGATCTTATTTTATTGGATGGTAAACCATCTTCTTCTGTATAGTTTGTTATAGTATAATCATCACCATTTTTAACTAAAACAGATAAACCTTCATTAGTTCCTATAAATATATTATCTTTATATCCTGTTATATCTTGTATTGTATTACTAAGCAAATTACTATTTTCTGTATTTATGTACTTAGTACTTTTGCCATCCATAATGTTAATTCCTTGTTCGCCAGTTCCCATCCATACTAGATTATCATCGTCTTTGTATATACCTTGAATCATATCTCCGTTTATACTGTCATTATCATTTGGATTTGACTTAAAATGTAAAAACTTAGTATCTGGATTAAAGATAGATACTCCTCTATATGTACCTAGCCATATAATCCCACTTCTATCTTTAAACAAACAAAATACCATATTATCTACTAAAGTATTGCTTTCATATGCCTTTTTATCATATTTTTTAAACTTATCAGTTTTATAATCAAAAGCACAAATCCCTTTATCTGTAGCAACCCATAACTGTCCATTAGAATCATTTATCACATCTCTTACAGTATTGCTCATTATTGAAAATTCACTAGATGTGTTTTTATAATTCTTTACACTTTTATCACTTAAATTTATTCTAAATAGTCCATTACCTAAAGTACAAACCCATAAATTGCCCTTTGAATCATCATATACATTATATACTTCACTTTCTCCAATTGTATCTTCATAAGACTTTACTAAGTTTAAATTTTTATCTAACTCAACTAAACCCTTATCAGTTCCAACCCATATGTGACCATTGGAATCTTCTTTTACTGAATATATATACTGGCTTGGAAGTTCATTTTCTTTAGATAGTACTCTATTAAATGTATCGTTTTCTTCATCATATAAATTAAGTCCATTTATACTTGAAACTAAAAACTTACCTTCTGTAGTATAAAGAATTTGCCATAAGTTATTATCAGATAAATTACCATTATTTTTATCTGAGTAGTAATTTTTTATCTCATCTGTATCACTATCTATTCTACTTAGTCCATTTATAGTAGAAACCCATATGTATCCTTTTTTATCTTCTATAATATCTACAATATAATTATTAGGGATTGAATTTTTATCGTCTTTATCATGTTTATAATATTTAAATTCATATCCATTATATCTATCAAGACCATCATTGGTTCCTATCCATATATAACCTTTACTATCTTGATATATAGTTTCCACAGTAGATTGAGATAATCCATCTTCTATTGTTATATTTTTAAAGTTATAATTTTCAACCATATTTGCATAGCTTGTACTAACATTTATACAAGAAAGTATACAAACCATAGCTAATACTTTTTTTATATGTCTATTTCTCATTATAATCCCCTTTTTTACAATAAGCGATAAAATTCGACCTTAAATCATTATATACTATATTATCATAGATTAATTTAAATTTGTTGCTAATTA
>JALFMW010000113.1 GCA_022782605.1 Clostridium sp.
ACGCTTAGAAATAGTTACAAGAAGCTTCTACTGAAATTAAAACTCTTAATAAATAGAAGATGGAAATAGATATGTAGAAAAATAAATAGGATGCTCAAATTAGAATGTATCAAGCTAAGACAGATCGTGATTATAAATAGAGTACTGCTGAAAATGATAATAAACGAACTGAAATAGAGTTAGCTCAAGTACATGATGGGAATCCTTATAATGATAAAGTAAAACAAATACATACATAATGAAAACTCGATTTATTTTAAATAATGACTCAGGTAATTGTTCTCTTTATATAAATGATACTTCTGACTTTGATTCGGTAAATTCTTTGTCTACATTAAGATTAGATAGTTCAATTACTTTAGATGTAGTAGTAAAATAGTCTAATGGAATTGAATCTATTTATAATACGAAGGTATCAGAAAATAAGGTATAGAATTAGTTGTCTTTAAAATCTGATGGTCATTATTTTGTATATCATATAATAGTTCCAACTGAAAAATGGTTAGATGAAATTAAATCTAAATACGATATTTCTTATATACTTGAATTTTTCGGGAATTTCTTCTATTATTACAATAATACTAAAAAACAATTTATAAAAGTTACTAAGGATAGTGAAGAAGAAATATCTATAGAAGATTTCTATGACATAAATAATTCTTCATTATTTAAATGTAAAAGTGAAACATTTTCTATATGTAAACTCATGAAGTGTTTTATAAATTATTGTAAACTAGTATTTGAATAGTAGACAAATAAATGTGAACTAAAGAATTCTACACTTATTTATGCAAGAGATTTTGTATGGATGACAATTAATACTATATAGTATTATATAGATTTAAATATGTTATCTGAAGCAGAAAGATTATTAGATGAGATACAAGGATGTAATGGATTTTGTGAAGATAATTCATTTAACATAATTAAATAGGATAGTGGTTGTGGATGTTCTAACTGAAATGAAACTAAAGGAAATTCATGATTATGAATAGTTATTATATAGAATAGAACATGGATATAAAGATACTTATGAACACATACTAGAAGAAATAATATTTATAAATCACTATTCATAGTTAGATAAAGTAGATCGGGTATATCAATATTTAATAAATCATGAGTAGAACATTAATTAATATAGGAGAAGGCGAGCAAGAATTTCAATAGGAGGATAAATGTAGTACAGATATTACATCTGATTCTAAATATCTCCTTAAAGAAAATAATTTAGCTGATATTCCGGATACTAAAAAAGCAAGAGAAAATCTTGACATAGATGCTTCTAATATTCCTTATAATTCATATGATACAGTAGAATCAGCTATAACCTAGCTTTATAAAAGAGGGGATTCTAAAGGATCAATTACTATAACTCCATCTATTGCAGAAAAAGGAGAAACAGTAGAAGAATGTATAATAACATGGAGTCTTCCAGAAAATCCTGGAAGCTAGATATTGGTAGTAGGAAATAACACTATTAATTTAAACCAAAATGATAGAAGTTATACTTATTCTAAATAGCTTTCTAAAACAACCGATATTAAATTAATAACTCCTACAAATACATATTCTACTACTTTATCTTTTATAGAAGGAATTTACTACGGAGTATGTAAAACTAATCCTACAATATACTAGTTATCTTTAGACTTAAATGATACAAATAAAGGTATATTTGAAGTAGATGCTAAATAGGATTAGTATATATACTTATTACTTCCTTCTGATAATGCTGAAATATCAGTAAATGGGATTGTTGGAGGATTTAAAAATATAGATAATACCTATTATATAGATAAATATAATTCTAACTATAACCTATATAGAAGTGAAAATTCTACATTAGGTAAAACTAAAGTAGTATGGCAATATACTTAATAGATACTTTAAAATAGAAAAATAACCAATCTTTTCCAATAGCAGATGTTAATGATTTAAAAGGAGGATTCTATTAGGTAGATACTATAGAAGAAAGAAATATAATACCTTAGTCTAGAATAAAAGAAGGTATGTTGTGTTTTGTAAAATAGAGTCCAAACCATTGGTATTAGTATTTAGAGGGGAATTGGACTTTATTTCAAATCACATTGTAGACAATTGGCGGTTCTTATATTGAAGTAGATGAGTATCAAGAGATATAGAATTTTAATACTCCAGGAGTGCTAGTCTACGTTAAAAATGAACAATCTTTATACTTTTGTGATAATACTGGAAAGTGGAGAGTTGTAGGAAGAAGTGGAAGTATTCCTTTATATACTTAGTCTATAATTAATTCTATAGGAAAAGAAAATTTACCTGAATAGTATATAGTAATTCCTGATGTAGAAGATCTAAGTGGAGAAATTAAAGAACAACAAATTATTGTTTAGAATCCTGGAGGATATTTAGATATTATATTTTCTGCTCTTAGAAGTCTTTAGTCAGAAGTTGCTAAATTAAAAAACTCTTTTAATTATGGTATAAATTCAGTAGATGGAACTTAGACTGCTTTAAATATGAGGAGTTTTGAAATTCCTGATGAATCTAAAGAACCTTTATGGGCAGTATAGGAATCTTAGCTATCTGAAATACCAGATGGAGAAATAACATTAGGAATAGGAAGTGGACTAGAACCAGAAACTAATATAGATGTAAGTGTAGACGGATAGCTGACTATTAAAGGATCAGCTCATTATGATTTTAATAACATTTTTGAAGATATAGAAGATCCTAAAACATTTACATATATTATATCTAATAAAAAAACTATAGTAATTGAGTTTTCTAATGGAACATCTTCTTTTAATTTAGATATATCTAAACTAAATATTCCACAGACTTCTTTATATAATATCCTCTTAATAACAAGTAAAACTTAGACTAATAAAGACTCTTCTATTAAAGGAAAAAATTATATATATCTTATTATAAAAGATTAGTATAATGACAGAACTATAGCATCAGGTTATTGGAAAAATAATACATTATATAGCGATGTAAAAGAATTAGATAATTCTTATTATATAACAGGAGTTAGTTTTATAGATTTAACTCTTACTAAATATAAATCATATTCTAGATACTAGGATTTTACTGAAGAAGTAATTCCTCAAGCTCCAGATGATTCAACTTATAAATATAAAGCAGCACATTTAACTATTAGAGGATGCACTAAAGCATAGGCAGATTAGATTTCTAATTAGCTATTACCACATGAGCTCTTTTATGATGATAATACGGATACGTTATATATAAAGAATAAGAAGGGGCAGTTAAAAGTAATTGGTGCAGCATCTAGTGGAGGAAATACAGACACTATGACTAAAGAAGAAGTTATTGAAATACTTAAAGAGATGGGAATTGTTAATGATAATTCATTAAAATTAAATCCTGTTTCTGACATTACATTTATTAATGAAGATACTGGTAAAACTTATAATATAACAATAGATCCTAATGGAAATCTAGTATCTAAATTAGTAGTAGATGGAACCATAAGCGATGAAGTTGCTAGTTTAAATATGACTATATCTAAAACTCCTGACGATATTAGAGGATTTATTGCTAGATTAAATGGAGCTAGATATACTAAGAATACATAGCTAAACTTAACCCCTTCTGATAATTATGGTGTAAATAGTGATAGATTAAAAATAGGTTCTATATATGCTCCATTTAAAGAAGATACAATACACGGATGTTCCCATGCATTTATAGAATTAGAAAATACTGACCCAAATAATTCTTATAACTTAAATGGTTTCTACCTATATTTTACTCACATGATAGGAACCGAAGTAGAGTTATTAAAACTTCCTTTAACTGGAGTTATAGAAGCTGGAGGAACTTATCTTATTAGAGGAAAATAGTATAATTCTTTTAATGATTCAAATTGTTTTATTAAAGTATAGGACTATGATTAGGAATGGTATGTAAATGGAAATTTAATTGATTTTAGCTTTAATAATAATGAAGGAGTTTCTTTCTTATTAGTATATGGAGATTAGGATATTAACTATAATACAATGATGTATGATACAAATAGTAATTCTAATACTTCAACAAAAGCTCCTTTAATTTATCCTGGATATTTTATAGATTCCTTTGTACTAGGTAAAATGTCTGCAAATGTAGGAACTACATCGTCAGGTTCTTCTACTTATTATTGGGCTAAAAAGATATATAAGAATTTAAGCAATACTATAGTAAAAAATATGTTTGAATTAGATCCAGCTAATCAAGCATATTAGGCTTTAAATACTTATGATTCATCTAGAAGTAGATGGGATAAAGCCACTGATATTCAATATCTTAATCTTAATAAAGAATATATAGAGTTCCCAAAATCAGATGATAGACGAGAAGTAAGTTATTATACTCCAAAAGCGTCTAAGGATCATAAGAATGTAAGTACTGATAAGACTAAATTAGATTTAAATAAACCTAATATGGTTACTTGTGCATTTGGTATTAATATGCTTACTACAAGAACCTTTAATTGGATAAGTGCGGGATAGTTTGATGAATATGTATGGATTAAGGTAGGAAGTGCATGGAAAAGATTTGAGTCTTATAAAAAGATTTCTACTGATATTTCCCAATCAAATACTTATCCAAGAAGAAGAGAGTTTACGACTAATCTTAATAATATAATTTATGCTAGAATAAATGGAGTTTTTCCAGCAGATGGAACTAATTTTACTTCCCATAAATGTATTATTGATATAGTAAGCTAGCCTGTTGCTACGCCTACTACTTATATATATGTTGTAGGTAGAGCAGATAAAAATGGCAATCCTGATATAGAACATACTTCTGAAGAAATGACCTTTACTTTATATCCAGAAAGTTATACCCCTAGAGTATACCAAATAACTGATCAACAAGGATTTCATTGGATAGAGTATTAGGCATGGGCAGCTGCTGCAAAAGTGGTAAATAATAAAATTAATAATGATTTAACTAATAATATAATACCTGTACTTATTAATACTGGAGACATGACTCAAAATGGAACTCGTATTAATGAATGGTTAGATTATTATAAGGCGGGTTATCCTTTATTTAAACATCTTGAATAGATGAATGTGGTAGGCAATAATGATTTATGCGATACTGATATAAATATATTAGGAACAGGAGATGATAAAGGAAAATCTAATGGTTACTTCTTTAGTTTATTCTATTGTTATGAAATAGATCCTGATATAGCACCTATATTTACAGGAGTTGATGGAATAACTAGATATATTCCTTCTGTTTATTATTTTAGAAATAATAGATACTCCTTCTTAATGGTAAATAGTGAAATAACCGCAGTTAACTGTAGAGACTGGTTTAAAGCAACTACTAATACTTCTATTATAGGATCTGATACTATAAATGGAATAATTAATATATATACTGGATATACTTTAAATTCAGAGAAATCGGCTGTAGAATATGTAGAAACTACTACTAATACTTATATATATGAACAGTTATATAAGATATTAACTAAATTAAGTAATACAGAAATAACGGCTGTTTGTCATGAAATGCCATTTACTGTTATTACTCATAAATGTCTAGATCCTTCTGCAAAAGTAAAGGCATATACTAGAAGTATGAATGAAAAGAATTCGTCTTAGATAGGAAGTAAATTAAATCAAATGACTCAATCTGATTATAAGGGAACATATTGGTTTAGTAGATTACTTGAATCATTTAAAGTAAAATTATGTATTGGTGGACATAAACATACTTATGCTTGTACTTTCCCTATTAAGGAAAATATAGCAGGAACAACAACTACTACAATGCCTTCATCTTTAAAAGATGACACATATGAATTGGCATTAGATAGTACTGGAACATCTTATACAAAGAGGCCATTTGTTAAATGTCCTAATGGATGGATTCCGGCTGATACTACTAATTCCATATATCCAGGAGTTTAGGATACTACAAGTGGAGGAGTAGTATACTTTATGTGTCAAGCAACTGGATTTAAACTAAAATCTAATAAAGAACTTCCATCTAACAGACAAGTATTTTCTTGTATTATTCCAAAAACTAAAGAAGGAGAAAGTAAGGACTCTCCAAGTAATGATTAGTTAAGACCTATGTTTGCTATTATTAATCCAGGAAACAGTGTAGAGTTAATAAGGATTAATAATATAATGGATAATAATTTTAACTTTTTATAGAATAGTTTTGGAACAAAAGATTCTACATTAGAATATGCTTCACTAACATTAACTAATACAGATGATACTAAGTACTATGGTACTTGGGGTTCTGATGAACAAACATTAATAACATTATAATGTAGTTAAATACTGGACAAAAAATTATATCAACTGAAGACATCATCGTTGCGAGTGGACCTCACATCGGTGAGTCTTTAGATGATGTATTAAATACTCATGATAATAAGATAAATACCATTTCCTCTGGATAGAAATTTTTATATCAAGTAGGAGGAGTTGGAAATGGAACTGGTTCAAATAGTGGAGGAGGATCTCCCAGTAACCCAGGTAACTGGTCAATCTTTTCACAACTTCATTTTAATGGTAATTCTTATAGATTAAAAGAAAATCCAAGTACAGTAAACCTTCATAATTAGGGAACTGCTACTATAGATATTCATATAAATAATGCTAATGGAGATACTTTCAAAGTACACTTAGGAAAGATATCTGATCCGGTTGTAGGAACATGTGATATAAACAATGCTTATACTATTGAGTTATCAAGAAATTTAACATAGAATGGAACTATAACTGTAGTAGTTAGTGATTCAAATGGATAGATAAATAGTGTATCTATTAACTATACAGTAAGTGATTATCAGTTAACAAGTGGATATGATTTGTAGGATGAATCAAGTGGTAATAATGAGTTCACTACTTTTTCTATTGCGTCTCAAGGATATTTTAATTATAATATAAAATATTCTATAGCAACTAGTGTTAAATCAGTAGAATATGAATTATATAATGACTATAATAATTGGTCATTATCTACTACCCCAGATTCTCCAGATTATAATTCTGCTAAAGAAATTAACATCCCTATAGTAAGAAATGCTACTAATGCTGACAACATATAGTCCACATTAGGAAGTAGAATTCACGGTAAACTTGTATTTAATTTTACTGATGGAACTTCTAAAGAAGAATTAATTGATACTACCTTTATAATTATTCCTTCTGGTATATTCTTAATTACATCAATGGATTCTGGTTAGATATATACTACAGAATAGGATATTGAAAGTGATAGTATTTATAAATATAATACTGGACGAATTTACTTTAATATGAGAGTATATGAAGGTATTATGGGAGCTAATCCAAGAAAATTTAATGCTGTTGCTTATCTTTATAAAAAGAATTCAGGAAACTGGACTTTGTTAAATGGAACCAATGGGGACTCTTTTGAACCAATTGAAAGAACTAATTATTCTTATTATAATTCATTTGATGAAGATGGAGAATATAAATTACATGTAGTAATATCTGATTCAAATGCTAATTCAAATACATTTGATTATTATATATATGTAAAGAAAGCATTAAGTAATGCGTTCTATTATTTCAAAGACGAATCTTATACTGACGGATACTATGGTTCTCCTTTAAAATAGGAAAACAGTTTAATATATTTTAGAGGAACTGATTTTTATAGAGCAGATTCTTTAAAATCATTAGTTAATAGAGGAGTAATAGAACAATCATCTTTAGAGACAGCCAAAACTGCTTCATTATTTTCAAGTGATTCTAGTTCTTCTGATTCTTCTAACTCTAATAGTGACTTACTTATCTCTATAGGATTATAGTATTATTCAGTAAATGATAATACTTCTCCATTTATTACTATATAGACAACTAATGGAAATATAGAATTATACTAGGATAAGTTCATATATTTGAATTCTAGTAATTAGAAAAGTATATATATTCCTAAATCAAGTACTGGAATATCTGATCCTAAATAGTATCATCTTATTCAAATAGCTAAGAGATTAAGAAGATAGACTTCTAATACAGATTATTATTCAGAAGTTGAATTGTTTATTGATGGAATACCAGAAGCTGTATTTAATTAGTTTATAGCAGGATTTGATTATCCTACAAGTATTACATTTAATCCCGCTAACTACTATGTTAATTTAGTAGATGTAGCTATGTTAAAATATCAATATGGATATTAGCTATAGGATAGCGAAATATAGATGTATTTTAATAAATATGTAGAAGAGGTACTTAATCAATAGGGAGCTAAAGAAGATGATATAAAACTATATACTGATTGTTTTAAGAAAACTTATAGCAATGGAGTATGGTCTTATCCTATAATTCAAGAATGTAATATTCCTGACGATAGTGGAAAATATACAAATACTGGAAATTTTGTAAAAGTAACTAGCTCATTTATAGATAAAATAAAGGAAGATAATCCTAAATTGCCTATTATTATATTTAGCTATGAAGAAAAGAAAAATAGTAGTATTCCTACACTAAAATAGTATCTTTCTACTAAATATAATTAGGGTACTGACTTTAGTAATAATAAAGCTATTGTCGGTTTAAAATATAGCGTAGGAAATCTTGAATTTAATTCCGGAGATTAGATCTATAATAATTATTAGTTTGTAATATTCCCTAACGGTTCTACAACATTAGGATATTTTGGAAAGAACCTTACATTAGAAGTAAGACTTATAACTTAGGAAAGTGCTTCTCAGATAGCAGTTTTTTCTCCAAATTTTAGTACTAAGGATTTAGTTGAAAAAGATAGTAATAACAATGATGTAGTATATATGAAGGCATCTGATACATTCTTACCAGAATAGGAATTTACTCTTAAGACAGATGCTTAGGATTCTTCTCATACAAATAATGATGCAGTAGGAGCCTTTGTAAATGAAAATACTACTAAATTTAATACTCCATATAATACTGGTAAATTTAAAGATTATATAAAGAATTGTCTTAATGGATTTGCTACTTTAGTATTTATAGATGATATTGATGAAGATAATAATAATAATTATTATTTATTAGGAGTCTATAACTTTAATCTAGGTAGAAAATCTTATTTTAATTTAGGATATAAAGATTCTTCTGTATATGAAAATAATACCAAATTAAATGATAATGGGTAGTTTAGCTTATTAACTATAGACGATCCTGGAATTGGACAAGGTATAGAAGTAGCTGAAATTTAGGATAACCATCCCTCTCATGATTTTTCACAATGGCAAAGTTCAGTACTTTATAAAAATAGTGGTGAACAAAATGATGAAAATGCAATGTTTGGAGATATTGTTGGAGATAATACGAAAGATAATTTATAGGAATTAGTACATAGAGTAAGTTTAGCAGGAGGTTATATCTTTAAGACATTAGGAAAGAATTTTAATAATTGGACTAATGGGCAAAATGAAGGATATACGAAAAATGGGGTTCCAAATTATATGTAGCAATAGGAAAGAGGAGGAACTCAAGGAGATACTTATTCTGATTCAAGTGTAAAAGTAGATGAAGCAACAGAAAGTAGTTTAACCGCTCTTCTTGGAAGTAATGATGAAAATAATCCAACTACAGCTATGTTGAATTATGCAAGTGTTGTTGAATATTATACTATATGTATGGCTTTTGGTATGGTCGACTCCGTACAAAAGAATATGAATATAAAATCATTTAATAATGGTAAATAGTTCGTAGCTGCATTTTATGATATGGATACTTCCTTTGGTAAAAATAATGAAGGAGGATTTATAAAGTATTATGCATTCTCAGATTATTGGGAACCTATTATTAATAGTAACGAAGTATTACAAGAAGTTAAAGTATGGTATGATTATGGAGGAGAAAGTACATCAGATGTATATGATTATCCATCTTCCTATCTATTTGCTATAGCTAAATATGCTTGTATAGCAGCTTTATCTGGAGGAGATACTACTCCTTATAATATTAATTGTACTACACCTGATGGTAAATCATATACATCCCCAAGAAGTTTATGGGCATTATGGAGAAGAACAGATGGCCCATTAAGAAATGCACAATATGTATTTGATACATACTGGGGTAATCATCTAAACAGAATTCCCGACTCTATTCTTTCTTATAATTATAGATATAAGTATTTAACTTATGGATGCCCTTATGGACAGTCATCATAGGATACTTAGAATAATATAAATAGTAATATGTATGATAATACCAATGTATCCATGTTTACTGGATCAGGAAAATATAGGGTACTTGATTGGTTAAATTCTAGACTACATATACTTGATGTATATTTTGGGACTTCCCGTGGAGCAAGAACAGTATATTTTGCAGAAAAAACTGATAGTTCTGTATCTTAGACATATTAGATTCCAGGACTAGACGATGATATTACCAATCCCGATATAATATCTAGACAGTCTGCTTTTGGAACATTAAACAGACTTACTTCTACCCCAACTATTAGTTTAAAGGCAAAGGATTATAATATAACTACATTTACCTCTAATAACCAGGATAAAGGATTTTATTTATTTGTTAATAGTAATAATACTTATAAAATACAACCTAATGTATTTGGTAGTCAACAAATTAATTTCCTAGGATCTAAAGAGTGGACTTGGATTTCTGATATAAACTTTTATACTCAATCTAATAGTGAGGCTATTTCTATAACATCAGATTATTTATAGAATATTAAAGCAACAGCGGGTAATACAGCTGGTATATGGACCATAAAGTGTCCCGCTTTAAAAACTATAGAACTTGATGGATAGGATATTTCCGGAACTATAAATCTTCCAAAGAGCGATTCTGAAAATATGCCTAACTTGGAAAATATAGATGTATCTAATACTAAAGTTAGTTTAATAATAGAGAATAGTAGTGTAAAAACAATTAACTATAGTAATGTAAATGCTTAGAATCTAACGATTACTAATTGTAGTAATTTAATATCAGTTAATTTAAATAATGCAACATTATCAAGTTCAGCTTCCCTTACTTATACTTGGGGATCTAATTTGAGAATATCTAATACTAATATTAAATAGTTAAAGGTTACAGCTACTAAGGAAAATTCAGAATTTTATCTAAGTACGGATAACTCTATTACAAATATAACTTTAATCGGATTTAAGAAGATAACAATAAATAATTGTCCTAAATTATAGAAAGTAACTATACAAGATTCTGGAACATATAAATGTGAGGAGCTTTATATAACTAATTGTAATGGAGCAGTTGCTAATCTAGGATTTAATACAACAGATGATGATAATTATAATAGGCTATGTAAGAGTGGATATGCATTTAGTCTAAATTCATCTTCTATAACTTCTACTTCATCTGAATCTACTGAATAGGTAGATAATATAGTTAATCTTTCTAAACTGCATAACTTAAAGAAAATAAGTTTTAATGGAACTAAAGGATTCTTTAAGGTTATAAATAGTGATAATAATAATGGAGTATCATTAATAGCTAATAGCTTTAGTGGAACTCATATGATGTATTTAAATGGAGGTTCCTTTATATTATAGCCTCAAGCCCTACAAGGAGCTGGATTATTTACATTAAGACAGGATAAAGATGGTTCTTATACTTCTATGAATGCAAATGGAGTATCGGATTTATCCTGCATGTTTATGGTAAATAATAGCTCTATGGGAGTTTCTACATGGTCAATAAACGACGTTAATCATGCAATAACTTTAATATCAGATTCCACAACTGATATAAATAGAATGTTTAGAGGACATACTATAGATACATCTTCATTTGATTCAAGTGCTATTGATTTATTAACTCATTTTAAGAGTCTGGTTGAAAGTAATAGAGCGGATATAGTATTAAAGAATTGTTCTAATGTAGTTAATGCAGATGGAGTATTAGCAGAAACAGGATATAAACTACAAGTTCCTGCTATGTTTCCTGATAATTTTGGTTCAAGTAATGGAGTTTCTATTGTAGCTCCAGTAACTGGAGAATGGATAGCTACTACAACTAATATTTTTGAAAATATTAGAGAAAAGTTAATAGCAGTAGGATTTAATGGAACAGGTTCTTATGGAGATCCTATAAATGCTTGGCAAGGAAGAGGAAATGTTACATTATTTGCAAATCCATCAGATATATATAGTTATGAGTCATTTAAACTCAAAGATATATTTAGAGGATGTACTAAATTAGAAACAATCCATGTATTAAATATAAAAGATGAATAGACATGCGATTTAACTGATGCATTTGTTGATTGTACTAAACTTAATACAATTAATTGGTTCTTTTATAATTAGGGAAAGGTAACTAATGTAGATGGATTATGTAAAAATATAAGTACTTCTTTAAATAATTTTTCTGGTTCATTTAGATTTAAAGTATCTAGTGCAGTAGATATTTATTCTATGTTTAATTGGGACGCTATATGTAATACTACTAATCCATTTGGAAGTGAAGGAATATCTCATGATACAAGTTGGGAATCACTAATATTTTCTAAAGATGATGGAAGTAGTAAATATATTACTTAGACTCATTTTACAGAAATATTAAATAAAGTAGTTAGAAGTTCAACTTTAAATGCCTTTACTAATGTATTTAGAGATTGTAATATAACTGATGGTTCTTATATAGGAATAGATGATTCTACTTTAGTAAATTCAAGAATAACTGACATATCTCATCTATTTTAGAATTTAACAGGAAGTGGTAATATTCTATTATAGTCAGATATATTTTAGTCTCACTTAACTGGAATAACTACATTGTATTATACTTTTGCTGGAATAAAGTTTGCAGATAATAGTAAAATTCCGTTTAACTTCTTCGGTAAAAGATAGGTAACTAAAGATAAGGTATGGGTACTTCCATCTAGTTAGACTGAAAGAATACAAGCTACTAGAACAGTATATACATATAAAAATGTAATGTAGTGTCTATATCATACTTTTGATGGCTGTACTTTCGGAACTGATAATTTAATGTATGAGCCTTCTGATTCTATAGAATCTAATAATATTATAGATGATAATGGAAATTATTATACTACATATTATAACACTTAGACAAGTATAACAGAAAATACATTAGAAGAGAATCCAGAATATACTGATTTTAAAAAATATGATTTTTCTAATTTAAGTGATATAATAGATACTACTGGAGGATATATAAAAACTAATCCTAACTATTAGAATACAGCTGTAACTAATAAAATAAATTATTGTATCCCAATAGATTTATTTATGGCAGTTAATTCACCAAATGATAACTTTGGTAATTAGGGGACATTTTACAATACTGGAATAGTAGGTATTTTACCATAGCACTTATTTAATAGTTGCAAAGGTAAAGTGTTTGATAATTGTTTCTATGCTTGTAATATAATTCCTGCTTATGTTGGTACAGACAGAAATGGAAGAAAATTATACTAGTTTGTTCCGGATAACTTTACCTCGGTAGCTAATCTAGATAGAGCATTTAATTTTAATATGAGAATTCCCCAATATAATATAGATTCTTCTACTAATTCAGAAATAATAAGTACCTCTCCATGGTATATAGTAGCTACTAATAAGGTAAGTAGTTAGATACAATCATTATCTAATGCATTTCCTATCGAGGTATCTACTTTATTCTCTACTACATCTGCTAGACATAATTTCTATACAGAAGGGTATAAAGGAAAATATGTTGTATTTGCTTCTATATCAGATGATATTGATTCTCATACTGATGAATCTGGTAATGTAATAATAGATAAAGTTTATCCATTAGTTTCCCCTGGTATTCCTAAGAATATTTGGAATAATTTTGCTAATTTCTCAAGAATGTATATGCAAAATACTGTTGAAACTATGTATGGAGAAACACTATTAGAATTAAATATTACATCTACATCAGACTTGCCTATTAATAATGGCTAGTTTATGTATGTAGGACATAGGGACAATCCAAGTTATTTTAGTGCCGGAATCACCCTTCCAAGATTTAGAAATGCCCAAAATAAGAACTTTATTCATGTTGAGTGGAATACTACTTTAAGTACTAGTTAGTTAAAGAGTAGTGAGGATGCAGATATATATAATAACTATGAAAATGGTTATAAGATTATAATTTAGTAATATAAATTATCTCTATGGGTTAATAACCTATAGAGATAATTTTAATTTTTAAATAAATGGATGTAAATCTATAGAATTTAATTAATAGAGTAACTACTCTTGAAAATTTATTATAGAGATTGTTAAGATATTTAAATCCTACTGGAGGGGGTAGTGGGGATAGTAATAATTATTAGACCCAAATAGATAATTTATAGAATGAAATAAATGGATTAAAGAAGAATAGTACTAGATTATTAGAGATAGTTAATGATACTATATCTGTTAACGTAAACTCAAGTGGAGATGCTACAGTTGCTAATAATGAGAACTCTACTTTAAAATTAAAAATAGGTTCAGCTGATGCAACTATAACTGATGTAAGAATAGCTTCTGGTACTGGAAGTAATTTAACTTATAACTCTTTTCCTTATAGTTATTTTTCTTTATCTTCTAATCTAAAAACTATTACTACATCTATTCCTGAATCTACACATATAGGAGTTGGGACAAAAGCATATACTATTAAAGTTACAGGTACTTATAATAACATTTCATTTTCAGAAGAAGCTACCCTTAAAATAGTTGGAATGACTATGGGGGATCCTGAAGCTAATTATGATTTAAAAGTAAGTGCTTCTACTATAAAACAAGATAATGATGGTAATAATTCTCCTTCTTCTATTGATGTATATATATTAAAGTCAAGAAAAGGAATATTTACAAAAATGAGAACTGACTCATTTGATGATAATAATTTCTCATTACAATATAAAATAGATAATGGAACTTTTACAACTGTTCCAGCAAGTGGAATAAGCACAGCTGGAGTTATCTCATAGATAGTTGTATAGGCTCTTTATAAAGGGGCAATATTTGATGAAGAAATAATTCATGTAGTAAAGGATGGTATTGATGGAGATTCTACTCCATGCTCTTTTTCTGTTGATAATGATACAATATCTATAGATGTAGACGCTGATGGAATAGTTACAGAAGATAATACTTCAGAAGATTCAACTATATATTTATATTATGGAACTAACTTAGCTACTATAGATAAAATAGAATATGATAATAACAATGAAGTTGAAACTAAACCTGACTTTATAGCAATAAAGACTTCTCAATTAAGTACAGGAGAATCAGTTGCTATTGTAACTATTAATCCAAGTAAAGGAGATGAATCTTTTGTTAATTCTTATTTAAGCAAATCTCCTATTATATATAACTTTAAAGTAACTGGAAAATAGGTTACTAATGAAAGAACTATTAATTTATCAGGTGTTATAGGAATAAAATGTATAGCAACATAGTATGGAGAGTATAATTTAAGAGTATCATCTCATTCTATAAAGTCAGGAGATAAGAATGATCCAGAAGAATTAAAAGTATGGGTCGTTAAAAATAATACTAAAGTATATCCACTTCCAAATGATTTAAGTATAAGTTATCAGTTTAAAGATAGCTTAGCTGCTAAATTAGTATCATTAGATTCTACCACAAGTGAAGGAACTATAGATGTGTCAGCTACTTAGCAACCTCTTACTATAACTTTAAATAGTAGTAGAGAAGGAACCATTGATAGTGAATATATTGGTATAACAAGAGATGGAAATGGAGGAAAAGCTGTAATCTTAATTGCAGATAATTCTACTATTTCTGTAGATGTAGATGTCGCAGGAAATGTAACCTCTGATAATTCATCTGAAGATTGTACCGTTTCATTAAATTATGGAGAAGATACCTTTAATTGTGAATTATCTGTTAACTCAGATAATAGTGCTAAGTGCACTAAATACGGAGTTACTTTAGTAAAGGATCCATCCGGTCTTAAGGATATAACAAATACAATAAGAGTAAATCCATCTGCCGGAACTTATTATGGGCTAAAGCCTATTTTAATATCATTTAATGTTAAAGCTATAAATAGTGCAGGAAGTGCAATAGGGGTTAATACAATATTTACCTTAAAACTAATTCCTTCTTAGTATGGAGAGTATGATTTAATTACCAATACAAGTATTATAGTAAGAACAACTACAGATGGAGCAAATCCTGTTTATAGTCCAGATTCATTATAGTATAGAATATAGAAGAAAACCCCATTAAAAACAGAAATATAGAAGACTATACCATCTGGATTATACATAAGTCTAAATGGAACTACTATACTTCCTTCTGATACTTCTGATAATTCATATAATTTAGGAGATACAAATTGGAAAACCATAAGTTTAAATACTTTAGATTTTAATAAAAAATCTTATACTATAGAACTAAGATAGTAGAAAACAAGTACTCAGGAAGATTAGTTAGTAGATAGTTCGTATATAACTTTAACTACATTAAATATAGCTACTCCGGAAGAAAAACAAGGGCTAAATGGGGCAGTTATGAGAAATAGAGGTATTTATGATTCAACTACTTCTGATTATGTAAATTAGATGAATGATAAAACAGAAGGATTAGCTATAAGATATATGGATTATGTTATTTATCCAGAACCTTCTTATGCTAATGGAGAATCAACTAATTCTCCAAATTACTATTTGGTAAATCCAGAATATGGGGAACTTAGATCTGATTATTCTTTACCTTAGGGACTAACTCCTGATTCTAATTATATTGCAGATTCTGACTTTACTTCAGCTAATTCTACTACTAAATAGAGCAAAGCATGGATCAAAGCATCTAAAATGAGTTTTGCTTATATATAGAATTTAATTGCAGATTATATAGACTCAAAAACTATTACAGCTGATGAAGTATTAGTAAAAGGAACAACTGATTCTGGGGATACTAATATTGTTGGTGGACTTATAAATGGAGGTTCTTCTTCTGTAAATGATACTGATGCTGATAAAGTTATACTATTTGCTGGAACTAATTCAACAAAAGGATCGATAAATGTAAGAGAAGCTCCATTTTATGTTACTAAAGCAGGATTAATGAGAGCAATTAAAGCATCTATATCAGGAGATATACTAGCTGAAACATTTACTGCAGGATTAGACTCTAGTAGATTTTAGATAAAATTAGGCGATGATGCTTTACAATTCTTTTATAATGGAACTGCATATGCTTCATTAGAATATGGAGAAAAAACAATAAATGGAACCACTGCTACTACAGTATGGTTAGGTATATGGGTAAATGGAACTGGTTGGAAATGGATAGATTTAGGAAATGCTATGAAGACAGAGGGAGAATCTACAACATATACTGATATAGTTAATTTATACTCATTATCCGGAGGAGGAATCGGAACACCTGTTACTGAGACTCAAGTAAATAGTATTAGACTAGGTTCTGATGGAAAATATTATGTAGGATCAAATACTGCAAGTCTATCTTTACTTAATGGAGTATCTTATTATGAACTATAGGATAGTTATGCTAGTATAGTTGTGAATAGTAGCTATATAAATACATATAATGTAATATAGAGAGGGAGAATATATAATAAAGTATCATTTACTAATGGAGATAAAACATCATCTTTCGTATACGTAGTAACTATTCCACAGGGAATTGAGATGAGTGACCATTAGTTAAAATTTAATGGAGAAAGAACATTTGTAAAAAAGGCATCTATAATTAATACAGATAATGATTTTTATAGTTATCTTGGATCTTCAGGAGAATCCTAGGGAATCAAAGTAACAGTTAATTCTGCATCAGGAACTTATTATTATGGCCAGGCTACTATTGCACTTACTGAAGTATCAAGTACAGATCTAACTAAATTAGTAGTACATGTACCAACTGAAACAACTACATATAACTTAGCTTATCTAAATACTAAAAAATTTAGTACAGCATTAAACACTAAAAAATTAAACTTTAACGAATGATAAAACTTACTTTAAAAAGAAGATATAGAGGGAGTCAATATACTATTGGCTCTCTTTATATTAATAACTAGTATTTTTGCGATACATTAGAAGATAGAGATAGAGGATTATCTCAATAGATGTCTTTAGATAATATTAAATTAAAAAAGGTATATGGAAGTACAGCTATACCTACTGGTACATACAGAATAAGTATGAATATTACTTCTAATAAGTTTAGTTCAAGATCTTGGGCTATCCCATATAAAGGAAAAATTCCAAGATTATTAAATGTCCCTGGATTTGATGGAGTTTTAATACATCCTGGAAATACAGATAAAGATACTTATGGATGTATATTAGTCGGAGAGAATAAAGTAAAAGGATAGGTTATAAATTCTCAAAATACTTGGAAAAAGTTAATGGAAAAATTATTATAGGACAAAGAAAATATTATATTAACTATTATTTAATAATTTCTTATATAAATTATTGAAATAAGTTAGATAATATTTTACATTTACAATGAACTATAAAATTAATGAATAATATGGCAATAGGAATTAATGACATTGATTAGATTGATTTTGATGACCCTAATGAAGGGAGTCAAGAAAAATCAATTACAGAACAAAATTTTGGGGATGATATGACCTTTGAAAAACCCTATTTCGATGGAACTCAAAATAATTAGGAGTCTCCTAAATAGGAAGAAGAGGGAAATCCACAAACAGATAATGAAAATGAAGATGTAATAACTAAACTATTACATTCTAAGGGCATTAAAGATCCTTCTAAAATTAAATTTGAAAATGAAGATGGTAATGTAGAAGATAGGGATTGGAACTCTCTTTCAGCAGATGAACAATTTAATATATTATCTTAGCAAGAATCTTCCTCAGATTCAAATAATAATTTAAAAGAAGATGAATTAGCTCTTATATAGGACATGAGAAGGAATAGAATGTCTCCTGAAGAATATGCTGAAGCCTTACGTTAGCAGGGAGTATAGCAATATTTACAACAGTAGCCATAGGATGAACCTTCTTATGAAGTAGATGATTTTACAGATGATGATTTATTTATGGCAGATTTATAGGCTAGAATTCCTGATATTACTGATGAAGAATTGGAGAATGCTTTAACTTAGGCAAAATCTAATGAAGAACTGTATAAGAAACAAGTTTCTGGTATTAGAGAAGAATATAAGAGGCTTGAGGATTAGAAAAATTAGGAAAGAGAAGCTTATGAGCAACAATAGTAGACAGACAGCTTTAATTAGTTCGCAGATAGTATCGGAAATAGTATTAATCAACTAAGCGATATAGGGGGACTTGAAGTAGACTTAGATGATGAAGATAAATCCGAAATAGCTGATTTTATATTAGGAACTGATAAAGCTGGTGTCAGTAATTTAGGTAAGGCTCTTAATGATCCAGACACTTTAACAAAAATGGCATGGTTTGCATTAAAGGGCGCAGACACAATAGATGGAATGGTTGACTATTTCAAAGAACAGATTAAGCAAGTAAGGGAAAATAGTTATAGGAAAGGTATGGAGGATGCTAAAAAAGGATTGAAAACTCCTCCACGTGTAGTTGTAACAGAGCCAGCAAGTTCTAAGGTAAATTAGAGACCTGGAAATATTACATCTATCGACGACCTAGACTAATTAAAAAGTTAAAATTTTATGATTGTAGCAAATTTTGTAACAAACAGAGCAACGATGGGAGATACTAGAACTTATGAAGATTTTTATAAGTTCCTTGGTATGTAATAGTGCCTGAGTAATTAGAGATAATTACATCATAATTGGGTGAAAACGGGGAAGTCCTCCAATTATTGGATAATCCCGTAGGAAGCTTTAGACATAAAGAACCTCTAACGAATAGATATAACATTTAACAGAACCAAAAAGTTTGGTGGATATGGAATTAAGGAAAAAATCATTATTAATAGCATTAGTTTTAGGTGATGGATGTATAACAGAATAGACTAAAACTGTAAAAGGAAAGACTTATAGATATTCAAATTTTGAAGTAACACATTCTAGTAAACAAAAAGATTATATAGAATGGAAAGCAAATATCTGTAGAAAGCTAACTGGAAGAAGATGTAACATCTCAGAAAAATGTGTGGAAAAAAGAAAAATTAATGGAAAAATAACTCCGGCATTGAAGGCATATAGATTCACTTGCTGTCATAAATATTTTAGAATATTAAGAAAATGGCTTTATCCAGACGGAAAAAAGAAACTTAACCCGAAATATTTAAATTATTTAACTCCGGAAGGACTAGCTATTTGGTATATGGATGACGGAAGTACTTATATCGGAAAGAAAAATATATATGCTTTTACGTGTGAGATAAGTACACATATTCCAGAAAAAGATGCTAATAAACTTATTGATATGTTTAGAAATAAATGGAACATAGAATTTCATTTACATAAAAAAGCGGAAAATCAATATAATATTAGAACCTTTGGATGGAACTCAGTTAAATTTATTAATTTGATTAAACCCTTTGTACCAAACTGTATGGATTACAAAGTAAAAATTCCAGAATGTTATAACCACGAGCGCCCAACTTCCTCGCTACAGGGAAGATGATATATTCTAAACTTATAGGATGGAAAACTATAAGAAATGTAGGATAAAGAGCCTACATGATAATAAAATTGACTAGACCCTATAAATTAGGAGTTGTATCGAGATTATATCCCGAATTAACCGCAACATATCTAACAGAATCACTTAGAAATATATTCTATTAGGATAGAAAAGCGGGAAACAAGTATCAAAGTATTGACTCAATGTATTAATTACAAAGTACATTTAAAATTCTTTAAATTGCTGGGAACTCTTATAGCTACAGTAAGACAATCAGCAGCATGATACCGATTGGGTATAGTGTTCAACGACTAGGAGAAATCCCTAAATCATTTAATGATTGAAAAATTGAATTATTATGAAATATATAGTTTATCTAACAACAAATTTAAAATCTAGTATAAACGGAAGAAATAGAATCTATATTGGAGTACATAAGATAGAAAATCCGGATATAAAAGATGACTATTTAGGATGTGGGGTAAAATATAATACTCCATCAACTTATATGTTTCCTAAAACTCCTTTTTAGTATGCTGTAAAGAAATATGGACCTTAGGCTTTTAATAGAGTCACATTATTTATATTTGATACAGCAGAAGAGGCTTATAAAAAAGAATCTGAATTAGTAAATGAAGATTTTATTAAACGTTCAGATACTTATAATGTTGCTTTAGGAGGAATTGGAGGAAGTTTGTACAAACAAGATCCTAAATGGCACACAAAATCTATAAATCAATTTGATTTACAAGGAAATTTAGTACATAAGTGGGAAAGCTCCATAGATGTATGCGAATTTTATGGATTCGATATACAAAAATTACAATGGGCATGTATTGATTGTTATAAATTCTTCGGATTTTATTGGTCTAGAAATAAAAGTATAGATATAAAAAAATATAAATCAGAACATAAAAAATATACTTATTTATATAATTCTGATGGAAAATTCCTAACAGAATTTGAATCTAGAACTGAATGTGCTAATTTTTTAAATTGTTGTCCGCAATCAATAAGTAATGCTTTAAGAAATTAGAAATCTATAAAAAATTATTATGTAAGTGATAAATTAGTAGATTTATTTATACCTAAAGCTAGAAAACAATTACAAAATGAAATTATATATTTATATGATGTAAATAATAATTTCATAGGAAAATTTAAAGGTAAAGAAATAATGCCTGTTATTGGAACATATTCTTATAGTACAATAAATAAGGCATTTAACGATAATAAAGGTTGGTATAAGGATTTTTATTTATCTTTAAATGAAATAACTAAAGTTCCTTCTAAAAAAGTTACTAAAAGTATAGATATTTATACTTTAGATGGGCATTATATAGAAACTTTAAATTCTCTAAAAGAAGTAAAAGAAAAATATAATGTTAATTCAGCAGAATTAAATAGAATATTGAAGGGAATTAAAACAGGAAAAAACTATATATTTAAATATAATAAATGATATAGTCTAATCTTAATAGCGATATTAAGTTAATATAATGTTTGAGTGGGAGGTTAGTCTCTTAATTGAGTTTTGTTAGTTTTGACCTCCAAAATAAACTCTTTAAATTGCTGGAAGTTTAGAGCTACAACTAAATAATCAGCAGCGTGATTGTGAACTTAACAATAGCGTTCAACGACTAGGAGAAATCCGTAAATTTTAAATTTAAAAACTGAGTTATTATGAAATATATAGTATATTTAACAACTAACATAAATTCTAGTATAAATGGGATAAATAGAATATATATAGGTGTTCACCAAACTGAAAATCCTGAAATATTCGATGGATATATAGGTTGTGGAGTATATGTTAATTAGCCAAGTACATATATGTATCCTAAAACTCCATTTTAGTATGCAGTAAAGAAATATGGAACAAATTCTTTTAAAAGAGAGATATTGTTTATATTTGAATCAAAAAAAGAAGCATATGATAAAGAAAAAGAAATAGTAGATATTAATTTTTTGAAACAACCGCATGTATATAATGCATGTTTGGGAGGAATAAGTTATAACAATTATAAACCATTATATCAATTTAACTTAAATGGAAAATTAGTTAAAAAATGGGATTATTCTATAGAGGCTTATAATTTTTACAATTTACCAATGGAAAAATTTGAATATGCTATTCACGATAAACATCCATTAGTAAATTGTTTGTGGAGTTCTAAAGAAAATATTGATATAACAGAATATACTACTAAATCTTGGGGAGAACCTAAAGTAACTCATTTATATTCTAAAGAAGGTAAATGGTTAAAAGAATTTATATCTAGAAAAGAATGCGGAAATTATATTGGAGCATCCGAACAAGCTGTTGTAAAAGCTATTCAATAGCAAAGTTTAATTTCTAAAAACTATTATGTTAGTGATTCAATGGTAGATGAATTTATACTAAAACCTAGAAAACAATATGCCAAATCCTATATTTACCTATATAATCAAGAAGGAGAATTTATAGGAAAATATTTAGGAAAAGAAATAATGCCTATAATAAATGAACATTCATGGGCAACAATTAGAGATTGTTTTAGATATAAAAAAGGATGGTATAAAAATTATTATTTATCTATGGAAAAAGTAGAAAAAATTCCAGAAAAACCTAATAATGGAATTAAAGTAGATATATATGATAAATATGGAAACTTTATAGAAACTTTAAATACTATAAAAGAAGTTAAAGAAAAATATAAAGTACCTTCATCTAAAATAAAAAATATACAATAGGGAAATAGATATTTTGAAAATTATATTTTTAAATATCATTCTAATAAATAATAAATGATATAGTCTAAAGGAAACTAACTATATTAAAAGAATTGAATTTGCCGCAGTTCCTGAAGGTGATGGAGCTGATGGTACTGAGATTACAATGGCTTTTAAAGAAAGATACTATGAAAAGTATGACATCTTTAAGATTGAAAAAACTATGCAATAGTGCATTGTAGTAAGTCGTCCAATAAGAAAATCTGACAATTACTGGGAAGTACAAGTTAGACTTATTGACAACGATTATAGTTCAGTTCTTGATTTAACTGGTTGTCAACCAGGTGATACTACAAGATTTTAGTCAAATGCGATTAAACAATTTGTAGTTCAATTGGTAGTCGCACTATTAAGTGATTAATAGAACAAATAAATACTTTAATTATTGGGAAACCCTATTATTTAGGACAATCAATAGCGAAGATTAAATTTAATTTTAAATTTTGGGATAATTCCTAAAGATAAATAATTTTAATAACGTTTAACGACTAGCCGCAAGGCGTAAATTTATGAAATATATTGTATATAAAACAACAAATTTAATAAATAATTATATTTATATTGGAGTACATAAAACACAAGATCCTAACATATTTGATAGTTATATTGGATGTGGAGTATATATAAATAAACCATATACATACGAAAAAGCAAAAACAAAATTCCAACAAGCTGTAAAAGAATTTGGAACTTCCAATTTTAGAAGAGAAACATTAGCTATTTTTGATACTGATGTAGAAGCATATGAATTAGAAGAAAAATTAGTTAATGAAAATTTCTTAGCTAGACCAGATGTATATAATATGGTATTAGGAGGAAAAATTAATACTACAGAAGGAATTACAGTTTTTCAATATGATAAAAATGGTAAATATATTACGAACTATAATTCTTATGAAGATGCTGGAAAAGCTTTAAAAGTGCAAGCATCGTCGATTAGAAGAGCAGTTATATATAAATATACAGTAAATAATTATTATTTTAATACTGATAAATTAGATTGCTTAGATTTATCATTATATACAAACAATATACATAAAATAAAAGTATATAGATATTTAAAATCTGGAAATTATGATTCTGAATATGAATCATATGGAGAAGCTGCTAGAAATTCTAACAGTTCATCATCAAATATAAGAAGTGCTACTATTTTAGGATATTGTGTTAAAAATTTGTACTATTTTTCTTTTATTAAAGAATTAACATTTGATAAAGCTAGAACTAAACAAATTATGTTTAGGTCAGTTCATAAATATAATTCTAAGGGAGAATATATATGTTCTTATAAATCTCAACTAGATGCTGAAAAAGAAAATCCTTATATAAATATAACTAAATGTATAAAACTCAAAACTCCAGATGAAAATGGATTTATTTGGGGATTGGAAAAATTACCAAATTATAATAAACCTGTTGGTGTATCAAAAAATTCTAAGAAAAAAGTAGGACTATTTGACGACCAAGGAAATATTATAAAAACATGGGAATCAGCTAGACAATGTGCAAAAGAAGTTGGTGGAGCTGTGCAAAATGTTTTATTAGGTAAATATAAAAGGCATAAAGGACATATATATAAATATATTTAATAAATTGAAATGGGTATTAACTTATATTATTTAGTAAGTTAAAGATATAGTCTAATCTATATGGTAACATATAGCACATAATGGCCAGAACTACATGAAGAAGGATATTGCAAGTATCAAAGCAATATTGAACGTCATCGTAACTATATTACTACTCATCGTGTAGATGATAGTTATTCTGCATTATATGCAGCTCACGAAGATATCTTTATTTCTATTGCAGAAGGTAAAGATCAAGGAAACTTAAGTGAGACTATTTATAAGATGGATAAGAAGGAAAAGAATCTGTTGGATAACTTCTTATTCGTACGTAATAATGGCTTGAGTAACAGGTCATTTAAAATTCTTCTAATTGCTGGAAACCTAAACTAATTAGTAAGGCAATCAGCAGCCAAGATATAAGTGCAAGGAAAGTCCGGCACTATATAAGGTTCAACGACTATCCGATTTAGGGTAATTAAATAATTAATAAAATGGAGAATAATTTTAAATATATTGTATATCAAACAATCAATATAGTAAATAATAAAATCTATATTGGAGTACATAAAACTAATTTAAATAATGGATTTGATGGTTATATAGGAAATGGAGTGAATATAAATTATCCCTCTACTTATATGAATCCTAAATATCCATTTCAATTTGCTGTAAAAAAATATGGCACGGCAAATTTCAAAAGAACAACTTTATTTATATTTGATAAAGAAGAAGATGCTTATATAAAAGAAAGAGAATTAGTAAATTTAGAATTTGTACAAAGAAAAGATACATATAATTGTATTTTAGGAGGAAATGTTAGGCCTCTTTATTATTATAGACATAAAATATATCAATTTAAAGAAGATGGTACGTTAGTAAAAGAATGGAAAGATATTTATGAGTGTGCTAATTTTTTAGAAACTTGGAAACAATCAATATATTCTGCTATAATAAATAAAAATAGATTGTATGGATATTATTGGAGTTACAATTCAGAAATTGATATAAAAGAATATTCAAATCCTAATCATTCTCAAAAAGTATATAAGTATGATAAATCTGGTAAATGTTTAGCTATTTATGATTCTATAAATCAAGCTGCAAAAGAAAATAATTATATAACTGCTACATTATATAATAGAATAAAAGAAGGAGCTTGTGTTAAAGGCTATTATTATAGCTTAAAATTATATGATGAATATAAACCAAAGCCAAGATTAATTCTAAAAGGAAAAACAATTTATGTATATGATTTACAAGGAAATTTTGTTAAAGAAATTTCTTATGATAAATTACACGAATTTCTAGGAGTATCTTCTAACAAAAGATTAACTACATATATAAAAACTAATACTCCAATAAATAATTATCAACTAAAGTTGGAATTTACAAAAACTATTCCAGCTTATGTAAAGAAAAATAAAAATAAAATAGTATTAGTTTATAAATTAGATGGAACTTTTGTAGGAGAATATGAAAGTATAAATAAAGTATGCAGAGAATTACATTTAGATAATTCTACTGTAAATAAAGTTTTGCGTGGAGTAAATAAAAGTACTAAAGGATATACATTAAAAATTAAAGATATAGTCTAAACAATATAGAAATATATTGATTAATAATTGTGTTATTCAATAAATGTAACGTTGACGTTAATGGTAAACCTACTATTGTAGATCCAGATACAAATCGTCCTAAACAATATGCAATCGCCGCATAATAAATGGGACATTTAACTGAAAAGTTAAAAATAAATAACTCCTTTAATTGCTGGAAACTCCTTAACGGACAATCAGCAGCCAAGTCTACTTTATAAGTAGAAAGGTTCAACGACTATCGAAAGTATATTGTAAAAGAAATATTTACAAGAATAAATGAGTAGAGTACACTAGATGTGGAAAAGGGGAGCAACTTATAAACGGTAATAGAATATAAGCTGAAGATATAGTCTGCTCTTTATAGAAATATAAAGTTAACAAAAGAATTTATATTGGCGATGGTATCATTCCTTAGGTAGAAAGATTTGCAAGCAAATATGCTTTTGCTAAATTAACTGTAGAAGTATTTAATACTGTTTTAGCTACACTTAATGAAAAGGCAGAGAAGCCTACAGGAAATCATTATGTCTTTATTTGCAATGAACGTATGTGGTATTTAGTAAATACTGTTCTTGGGGAATATTTAGCTAAGTTTAAGACAACTGGAACTTATTTATTCTCTAAAGCAGCTAATGACTATGTAAAAGTAGGAGCTACTTTCTCTACATATGAATTTGCAGGTAACTAGATTTCGTTTAAAGTAGATAGAACATTCTCTCGCGAATATGGCTAGGATCGGGGATATTGTTTATGTCTTGATTTAACCGCTGATTCTACTGGAAACGAACCCCCTCTTCAAATGTTTACTTTGAAGGGTTGCGACTTTATTACTAATAAATATCCAGGAGTTGGTGGATTAGATGGAATGTCTTCAGGAGTAGTAAGTTCTCCTGTTGCAGGTTCTAAGTTAATAGATTGGGGTTACTCAGGAATTGGAGTATTTAACCCATATCGTTCATTTATTTTAAGAGAACTTTAATTAATTAGATAAGGGTATGGGTAGGTAACTCCTACCCTGCCATATTTTTTATATTATATGTAATATGAATTAATATGAGTATTGATAATTCTAGAAATATTATTGTTTTAAGAAGTGTTTATGGCAAGGTTGGTATAAAATATTACGTATAGCCAAGTAGAGATAAAAAAGGCAATTATCCAAGTTGTGTTAAAAGAGTAGACTCTAATGGAGATATGATTCTTACTGATAAAGAAAGAAATGATCCAAATAGAGATAGTTTTATACCAGAGAACGCTACCTTCGTTTTTGAAGACGGAAAAACTTTTGATCTTGAAGATCCTTATTAGAGAAATGTATGGGAAGCTATTAAAAATTGTCCTTTAATTGCTCCTAATCGTTTTGCAAAAGATGCAGATGGAAATTTTTTAATAGATGGTACCGCTAATAAAAATTCTAAGCGTCAACGTTATGGAGTAGCCGAACTTTATGTTGATATGCCTGGAATTGAAACTGCTAATAGAATTTCTCGTAAAAAGAAAATACATAACGCTTGTTCTTATATTTATGATGATCCAAGAGGAGCAGAAGGAAGACTTATTATGGCTCGTCTCTTAGGTAAACATATGAGAAATGTAGCAGATTCGGATGTAGAAGATTATCTATTATCTGTAGCAGAAAAAGATCCCGAAAAGATTATTAACTTATATACTGGAACTGATACAAACTTACGTATCTTATTTGCAGATGCAAGAGATAAAAAAGTTATATTAATAAAGAATAAATTATATGTCTATGGGGATGACGTTGTATTAGGGGCTACAGATGATGCTGTAATAACATGGATGAAACAATCAAAGAATAAAAAAAT
Organism: Clostridium sp.; assembly: GCA_022782605.1. Lineage (GTDB taxonomy): Bacteria > Bacillota > Clostridia > Peptostreptococcales > Peptostreptococcaceae > Terrisporobacter. The sequence goes on from JALFMW010000113.1 coordinate 28,311, forward strand.
ACTTGAATTAATTCGCCATGATACTTATCCAGAAATGTATAAGTAGGAAATAGATTCTACTTTACTTGATGGAGAACCTTCTACTATAAAAAAGAGTGAAAAAGACCCAATTGTGGAGAAGGCTATTAAGATGAATAGAAATTAATACTTTAAAACTTTACTACTATCACAGCCAGACAAATATACGAGGCAGTTCTGTCTGAGATGAATAAAGTTTAGGCACCAAGTATATTACTTGAAGATTTTAATTACTTTTTTAATAAAGCAATTAATTAGTATATAAATAAACGCTATAACATATATGATGTAAATTAGTAGACAACCGACGACATTAGAGTCTTAAAATCTACTGCTAAACTATTCCCAATAAATACAGTAAATAATATAGGAATAGAATAGATTAAAACGGAAGATTCCATGTATGGAGCTTTATATGAATTTCAACTTCCTGCAGATTATTTACATCTATTAAATTGTGTTGTTAATTATAAAGTCAAAAAACAATTTAAATGTTATGACCAAGGAGATTATTGGTAGACTGGTGCAATTCGACTTACTGCCGATTTATGGCCTCAAATTATAAATAATTTTTATATGAGGCCATCTTATAAGAAACCCTATTATTATATACATAATGTAAATACATCAGTAGGTAAAAGTAGTAATAATGTATCTAATTTAAATCCTACAAATATTATAGTAGATAATTCGGATTCTAACACAAGTATTAAAATTAAAGGAACAGACGGTTCTCTTCCTACAAGTCTTACTTTATCAGGCGGAGATTCTGATGACCTAATTGAAAAAACCGCAACACATAGATATGGAAATGCTAGTAATGTTAGACTTGAATTACGTTATGGTAAGGATAATTCAATATTTGAGTTGAATAATATATGGGTAGACTATATAAAAACTCCATAGCATATTCGTATTACTTAGGATTAGTTAGATATGACTGCTGATACTTCACAAATAATGGAGTTTCCAGATTATGTATGTCAAGAGATTATAAATGAGTTGGTTCATATATTAATGGAAAATTCAACGGATTAGAGATTGCAATCTCATCCAATAGTTACTTAGTCTATTGCTAATCCAACTCAAGAATAGACTGAACAACCTAAAAAATAATAATTTATGTATTAGTTTACAACAACAACTTTAATCAATTCAATGTCTGCTCCTGCTTTTAAAGGGGTATCAAACAAGGCTCATAAAGTTAGATTTTATGTGGATACTAAAGATGCTACAAATCCTGTCTTAAGAATAGCAAGATAGGGCGATTATGCTGCAGATAGCGTTGTTTCAATTTATAAGAGACCTTTCTCTGATCCTCAGTATTTTAGCGCTACATTTGACTTATCTACTATTGTGAATAAGTACGATGATCCTAATACTACAGTTACAGAAACTGAGGGAGTAGGTAGAATTGCTTTATATATTAGACTTTCAGGTTCTCAAAATTCTTATTATGCTAATGATATGGTATATAAAGGAAAACCTTTCTATATCGAATTCCCTATTAAATAGGGAGATACAGTAGCTATATTAGCTAAAAGAATTGTAGCTATTGCTAAGAAATATCAAAATATGGTTTATGAAAATCCTTTAATTGATATTGAAGCAACTGGGGACGGAAAAGTTAAAATAACTGGTACTGATGAGTATCAATTATTAACTAAGGCTACTCTAGAATGGTTCAATCCAAGTTCTAAATCATATGACTGTTGTGCTAATTTTGGAGCATTCCAAGATGAGGCAGAAGGAGTAGTTGTAACCCAAGGTAAACAGGGATTTGGTACCTTTAGACAAATTACTAAAGATTTACGTCTTCCTACTGCAGCAAATACTCGTTGGAGTAGAATTGCTCAAGACGAAACTCCTATCGTAGGCGGTAAATATAATGAATATATTATTACAATGTGTAAGAATCGTGGAATAATGGGAGGAGACGTTGTAGGACAAGAAGTTAAATCTCGTACTACTCATGTATTCTTTGTATTAGATGGTGAACCCACTACTAAGTTCGATGAAGCAATTAAGAAATTAATCGCTGCTAATACCAAGATAGTTGCAGAATTAGTAAATAAAGATACTGATGATGTTGCTCTTAATAAGGATGAAGTTGCAGCATCTGTAGGAGATACAGCTGCAATTAAGACTTAGCAAGATAAAGCACACGGTACAAAGACAAGTAATGATAAGATAACTTCTGAATAATAGTTTGAGGCGGAAGCCGTCGCTGAAATAAGTGGCTGCTTTCGCCTCTTTTTTATTTATATGAATATATACGATAAATTAGCATCTGCTATTTATAATGATATTGTATCCGGATTAAGAGGTATGCATCATAATCCTTCTTTATCTATAGAATAGTTAGAGGATGATATAGTAGATACTAGACTTCAAATATTAAAGGAATATTCCTTAAAAGGAATTCTTCCAGTTGAAGATTTATTAACTTCTATTAATTGTATCCCCGTAGACTGTAAAGACTTAGATAGATGTACTTGTTCTACTATAACAGGTAAACCAGTAGCTCATTTTGAAATACCATAGTTATTAAATGACTACGGATCAAATTCAATTCAATATATAGGATCTACTGATAGACAATTTTAGTTTGTATGGTCTACTTCTGCCCAATGGAAATACCATTGGAAATATAGTAAAAGAGGTAAAAGGAAACCCTTTGTGTATATAGACATTACCCCAAATAAAAATGGAATGTATGATTGCTTTATATTTAACGCTCCATTATTAAAAGAAGTGTCTGTAGTAGCTATATTTAAAGATTTAAGACAATTAGAAGGATTTTCATGTTGTTCTGATGTAGAAGGGGATAACTTTAATTTTATTAATAATGAAATAAAGAATAGATTAACAGCATAGAAAATAAAGTATTATAGACAGCTTGCTGCTCCTATTCTTCCTAATAACCAATAGTATAACGCAGGATGACATTTAATAACTTTCATTATGCTATGTCTCTCGCAAATACATTATATGGTCTTAACTTAAGTCCAGATAATTTTGAAGAAATGGGAGTAGTAGCTTGGTCAAAAATAGGAAATAAAAGAACTAGACTCTATCGTATTACATTAGATGTATCTTGTAAGAATACAGTAGATTTGCCATGTAACTGTGATATAATTGAAGCTATTACATATGGATTTGAGGACTGGAATTGGGTAACTAATCTTACAAATAATGGGGATTGGTCAACTAATTTTACTGAACATTATATTGAAGCAAGAAAAATGTTTGAGAATCCATTATATGTTAGTGGTAAATATGTAAAATATGAAAGAGTCGGTAATACTTTATATTTAGATAATAATTATGGAGGAAAGATAAATCTTCTTTATAAAGGAGAAGTATTAGATGATGACGGCCTTCCTCAAATAACAGATAAAGAGGCTGAAGCTATTGCAGCTTTTTGTGCATATGCAGTAAAGTACAAAGAGGGATTATAGACAAATAATGCTAACATTATTAATTTAGCAAATGATCTAAAAAGAAACTGGTGTACTTTATGTGATGCAGCAAGAGTATCTGAAGAATTATCTCAAAATGAAATGGATGAAATCTTAGATGCTAAATCTAGTTGGAATAGAAAAGTCTTTGGTAAGTCTTATAAACCTATTAAATAATGATTGCAAAAATACCATGTGATTTAGTTATAAATGGAGTTCTTACTACATTTGATATAATAATGGAGCCAGGACTTGTTGATACTCTTAAATCCTTAGACAATCAAATAGAATCAGATACTAACAAATTACTTTCTTCTTCAGTTAAAGTAACTACTTATGATGGTTCTTATATATATTTTAAAAAGATAGATGGTACTGAATTATTTAAATTGGATGTAACTCCATTTAAAATAGATGGAATGATTTCTAATGTAATATTTAATTCAACTACTAATAACGTAGAGATTACTTTTAATAACGAACATGGAACTATTTATATATCCGTTCCTGATATTATTAAAAATACTATTACCCCAATATTAAATAATAAAGTAGATAAGACAACTACTATAAATAATTATTCTCTATCTTAGAATATATCCTTGAATAAAAGTGATATATAGTTAAACAATGTAAAAAATATCGGATAGGATACTGAACCTAAATAGTAGGGAATCAATAATCTACAAAGTAATGGAGCATATACTTCTTTATCTAAAAAAGTAGATAAAACTGTAACTGTGAATGGACATATATTAGATAAAAGTATTACTCTAAATAAATCTGATATAGGATTAAACAATATATCAAATTAGCCTACTACTAACTCTATTACTGAAAATGGAGAAAATCTAGTTACTAGTGATGCAATTAAAAAAGCTTTAGATAATAAATTAAATTTATCTGATATAGTAGATCTTTTATCTTATGGAATTCAATGGGACACTACTAAATCAACTCCAGATTGTACCAGAGTAGGTAATTATGAAATGCATAAAACTTTACCTATACAATCTTCTCTTAAGGGATGTATAGTTAAAAATAAGAAAATATAGTATTATTTAGATCCAACAGATTGGACAAAAATAGAAGGAAGTAGTTTATCATCTAAGCTAGATGGAACCGACGGAGATGTAATGGTACATCATATGGCCTTTTATGGAAGAAGTTTTATTAACGGAAATTTAAGATAGGTTAGAATATCTCCTTATAAAATAGACGACACTTGGGAAGAAATACCTGAAGGATGCATAAGTGCTTATAGAATAACCGTTGATTAGACAGACCCAACTTCTTTAAAAGCAAAAAGTGTAGTAAATACTACTGAAAAATTTAGAGGAGGAGATGACCGCTCTTCTATGGATACTTATTTAGCAACAGATCCATTTAGAAGTGATTTAGGTAAACCAAGAACTAATATAACTAGATCTACCATGAGAACATATGCTCGTAATAATAATATGGAGTTATTAGATTATTGGCATTATAAATGGATCATGTATTGGCTTCCAGTTATAGAATATGCAACATTTGATATTCAAAAATCATTTAATGCAAGTTTAACTTCTGATGGATTACATCAAGGAGGACTTGGTCCTGGAGTTACTGATTGGGGTAATACTTCAAACGGATGGGCCGGTTACAATGGAGCTAGACCTATTATACCATGTGGATTTACTAATTTATTAGGTAACTTTACGGGAATAGTAGATGCAAAATTGCCTGCTAGCATTTCTATTAACGATTCTACAGTAACTACTCAAGAACATACTTTCCATGTAATTAGATATAGAGGAATAGAGCAACCCTTCGGAGATATATGGACTAATTTAGATGGAATAGTTTCTTTTTATAATTCTACTACATCTTTAAGAAATTATTATTCTACAAATAATCCAAAATATTTTGGAGATACAAAAGATAATAAAGAGTTAATAGCTTCTGTATCTCAATTTAATGGTTGGGTTAAAGAGTTTTCATTCAGCAATAATAAAGCTGAGATTATTCCAGAATCTGGGGGTGGAGGAGGATCTTCTTATAAATGTGATTATCATTGGGACAATACAGACACATCAGTTCATGTGCTCCTGGTGGGCGGCTGTGCTTATGACGGCGCTGCGGCCGGCCTCGGCTATCTCGCTTCTCACGCTGGTGTCGGTGGTGCTTAGGCTGCTATCGGTTTTCGGGCATATTGTTCTGTATAATAGATAAAATAAATAATAATAAAAAGTAATTTAAATTTTATATGAATAAAACAACTAAAAGAATTCCAGTAGATCTTACTGTTAATGGAACTGTTACAGCTTTTGATTTAATATTAATAAATCAAAAGAATCCAAGTGAAGTTCTTGAAATACAATAGAAACTAAATGAATTGTAGCAAAGTTAGACAGATATATAGGCTACTTAGTCTACTAAACTAGTAAATTCTGCTGATTATGATACTTCTAAAAAATAGATTATCTTCTATAATAGTAAAGGAGTAGAGCTATGTCATATTGATGCATCTGACTTTGTGAAAGATGGAATGGTAGATACTGTAGTATATAATGCTGATACTAATTCTATTGTAATAACCTTTAATACTGATGCTGGTAAAAAACCTATTACATTAGGAATGGATTAGATAATTAGTGATACATTATAGTCTACAATAGATTCTAAAGTAGACAAATCTACTACGGTAAATGGTCATAAATTAAATTCTAATGTTACTATAAGTAAATCTGATGTAGGTTTAGGAAATGTAGCTAATGTATCTACTGATTCTGCTCCTACTAAGAACAGTAATAATAACGTAACAAGTGGTGGAGTTTATACTGAATTAGAAAGAAAAGTAGATAAAACTACATCAATAAACGGTCATGCATTATCTGCCAATGTTACAGTATCTAAATCAGATGTAGGTCTTGGAAATGTTACTAATGTTCCAACTACTGATAATATAATAGATGGTGGAACTAATAATGTAACAAGTGGAGCTATTTATTCTGCATTAAAAGAAAAAGCAGATAAAGATAACATTAAAAATATATTAGCTTATGGAGTATAGTGGGATACTACTAAATCTACTCCAGATTGCACAAGAATTGGTAATCCAGAATTACACAGAACCCTTCCAATTCAGGAATCTTTAAAAGGATGTATTTTTAAAGATGGAGAAGTTAAATATTACCTAGATCCAACAGATTGGACTAAAAAAGCTGATGGATCAGGAAATGCTCTATTGGATGGAACTGATGGAGATGTAATGGTACACCATATGAAATTCTATGGGTATAGTGAAGCTGACGGAGATTTAAGAAGAGTTTGGATTTCTACCTTTAAAATATCTGATGATTGGTAGGAAATTCCAGAAGGAGTAGTTAGTGCATATAGATTAACTACAGATGCTTCTGATTCAAGTAAAGTATTAGGACGTTCTGTTATTAATACTACTGCTGCTTTTAGAGGAGGAGCAAATAGAACAGCTTATGATGCGTATTTAGATACTGATCCATTCAGAAGTGACTTAGGTAAACCAAGAACTAATATATCTAGAAGTACATTTAGAACTTATGCAAGAAATAATAATCTAGAATTATTAGATTATGAAACTTATAAGTGGGTATTTTTCTGGTTACCAGTAATTGAATATTCTACATTTGATATGTAGAGAGCATTTAATGCTAGCTTAACTACTGGAGGACTACATCAAGGCGGTTTAGGACCTGGAGTTACTAATGGAGATTGGAATAAGTGGAGCAGTTATAATGGTAACTATCCAATAGTTCCATGTGGTTATACTAATGAATTTGGTAATCAATCAGGAGTTAAGGATTATACTTTCCCAATAATTGATGGTACCACAGATCCAGCTACTTCTATTTAGGTCAATAGATATAGAGGCATTGAATAGCCATTTGGGGATGTGTGGACTAATTTAGAAGGAGTTCTTAGTTAGTACCTAACAACAGATACACTAAGACACTATTATATAACAGATGACCCTGAAAAATATTCCGATTCAGATATATCTCAGATGAGATAGATTGCAGCTGTTGATATTGATTCAAATTTTGTAAAAGAATTCGTTTTAGGAAGTCACGGAGAGATTGTTCCTCTTTCTTTCTAGAGAAATCCAACTCAGTATAAATGCGACTATCACTGGGATAACAATGATGCTGCTTTACATACGCTCATGGTGGGCGGCGGTGCTAGTAACGGCGCTACGGCCGGCCTCGGCTCTCTCAATTCTGGCAATGGTGTCGGTAATGCTTGGACTGATATCGGTTTTCGGGCATCTAAAAAAATTAATAAGTAACTCTTGAAGTTTTCGTAGAATTAACTTATTTTAGTACTAAACATAGTTAAGGTTGGATACACCGTTTTGAAGTATCCAGGTTTTATTTATTGAAAACTGATGATGTGTTAAAAAATACTCATAGTAGGCGGCAATGCTAATAACAGCGCTAAAGCCGGCCTCAGCTATCTCAATTCTAACAATAGTGTCGGTAATGCTTAGACTAATATCGGTTTTCGGAAATATCAATAAATTAAAAATACACATAAATAACACCTCGACCTCTTGGTGAAAGACAACGCAACTAAAAACTTGGTACTAGTAGGTTAATTCTCGAAAATTCTGAGTTCTTATCTGATATGCCAAAAAGACTTGGACACATATTGGAAAAAGTAGCTGATTTTAACAATATAAAATTGGCAGATATAAATGCACGAAAGGGAAAACATAATCCAGGAATAATAAAACATGACTAGAATAGAGAAGTTGAAAATATTGAATTATCCCTTGATTTAATGAACGGAAATTTTTATACAAGTGCATATAAAAATAAGATTATACATGAACCAAAGGAAAGATTATTGTATATACTTCCATATTTTCCTGATAGAGTAGTTCATCATGCAATAATGTAGGTAATGGAAGAATAGTGGGTAAAGATAATGATTCCTACAACTTATGCTTGTATAAGAGGAAGAGGAATTGGAAAGCTATATACTGATTTAAAGAAGGTATTGAGGAATGATTCAGAAGGGACTAAATATTGTTTAAAAATGGATATACATCATTTCTATCCTTCTATAAATCACAAGAAGCTTGAAAAAATAATAAGAAAGAAACTAAAAGATCCACTATTTTTAGAATTGCTTGATGAAATAATTGAATCAGCAGATGGAGTTCCTATTGGAAATTATTTAAGTCAATTCTTTGCTAATCTATATCTAACATATTTTGATCATTGGATAAAAGAAACATTACACGTAAAATATTATTTCAGATATTGCGATGATATGGTTATTTTATGCAATTCTAAAGAAGAATTAGCAGAACTAAGAGTTAAAATTCAAGATTACTTAAGAAATGAATTAGACATAGAATTAAAAAAGAATTGGTAGGTATTTCCAGTGGAAGATAGAGGAATAGATTATTGTGGTTTTGTGTTTAAACATAATCATATTTTGATTAGATCCTCTATTAAAAGAAGAATAATGGGAACAGTTAAGAGATATATGAATCATACCATTTCATAGGAAACGTTTGATATGAAAATGACTGCCTATTATGGTTGGATGAAAAGAACTAATTCTAAAAACTTAGCTTATACAATAGAAAAAGTAACTGGAAAAGTATATAATGTATGGTATGGAAGATATATAAGAGTATCTTGTCTATTTGATATAAATGCTATAATCTATATAAAAAGTATTACTGAAAGAAGTAAGTATTATGAAGTTAATTTTATAATGGATAATCATGCTTACTTTACTCGAACTAATAATAAAAAGTTAATAAAATTAATGTATTAGTATCTAGAAAATGAGAAATCCTAGAGAAATAAAATCCGAAAGTAAACCGGAAATATTTTAGAACTTAGGAGATGGAACTTTCTATTATAATTTTGATATTTAGAAGATTCGTATTCCATTTCAAGATAATGAAACCTCTATATTAAAAGATGGGTTCTCTTATAAGCAAACAAGATTTAGTGGAATACCTCAATATAAAGTAGTAGTAGAATCTGTTATTAGAGAGTATCTAACTATAGATGAGGAATTTGATTTAATTAATAGTTACAATAAGAAAGTAAAATCAGGTGCTTCAGATATAGATGCAGATGTAACTGCATATAAAGAATATTCTCACTTACTTTCTTCTATTAAATCTTAGGTTAAAAAAGATTTAAATAAATATAACGGAGTAACAAGTACTTAGATAGAACAAGCTATAGTAGATAAGATAACTGAAATAAATGAATATGATTCTTCTTCAGCTATTAATAGCTTTACTATTAATGGGATTACATTATGGTTAAATAAGGACTAGAGAGCTAATCTTATAAGAGGATTTGAAGCATAGAAAAATGCTGGAATAAAAACAGTAAATATTTGGTATAATAATCAACCAATTAATTTATTAGTTGATGATGCTTTAAATATCTTATCTGCTGTAGAAGTGTATGCTGTAGAATGTTTTAATGTAACATCTACCCATAGAAAACAAGTTAGTTCTTTAACTAATTTAGATAAAATAAATTCATTCAATATTAAAGCAGGTTATCCAGATAAATTAACCTTTACAACTGATTAATTATAAATGGGGTTAATAGATATTTTGATATATCTGTTAATCCCATTACTTTTTTATATATGAATTATGCAACAGGGTGTGCTTTCAATACAAAAGAAATATTTGAGAACTTAGATAGAAAAAAATTAAAACTTAATTCTAAATTAGCTGAATCTATAACGGGAGATAGACACCTAAATTCTCTTATATTTAGAATATTTAAGGATTCTATGAAATTAATATTCAAAGATATAATAGATAATAATGTAACTTTTTTATTACCTACTACTCGTTCTAATATTCATATTCATAGAGTAACTGGAGATGATTTTGTATATGGAAGACAACATGGAAAATGGTAGGATGTAGATTTCTTAAAATCTAATTTTTCTGGTTATTAGTTAATGTTAGATATTAATAAAAGAAATGGTATGCATCCAATTGAAAAGCCTATATATTTAAATAAAGAATATAAGGATTAGATAACTAAAAATACTAATGAAGGTAAATAGTATTGCTAATGGAAGTAAAGAAATTAGAAGACTATTATGAACAAATGTATAAATTATATCCTACTGTAGATAAATAGGATATAAAAAGAATATTAAAATACGGTTGGAGAGTAATAGATTTATTAAGTAGAAATGGAGGAGATATATGTATAGTTGATTAGAGAGATTCTTTTTGGTGCTATATGGGAAAACTTAGAAGAAATTCTTTAAAGTTTTATAGCTATTATGCAGCAAAACTATCAAGAAAATTAGTAATACTATTTCGTAGAAGAAAGATGAAATGGGATGGCTATTACTATTTTACATTATCTGAAGAATAGTATTAGAATTATTTATCATAGAAAAATAAAAAAGGAAGACCAAAAAAATGGTTTAAATACGGCGATATTATTCTTTATAAATATAGGTTTGAATGTGAATTAAGACAACATGCTTATAAATATATTTTTAGAATACCTATGTTTGATAATTTTCCTCCTCATATATTTAAAAGAGATTTTACTTCTAACATAGTAGAGCTATATAAAATAAGAGAGCCTTTAAAATTTAAAGATATTTTAGTAACAAATAATAATTACTTAGAAGATGAGTAAAAAAATAGCAGTTAATCAATTTACCAAAGGATTAGTTACTGATTTACATGAATTATCTGTTCCTAATAATGTACTAACTGATGCATTAAATGCTACTTTAGTTACTGGAGATGGGGATGAAATGACATTACAAAACGATACTGGTAATTAGACAATAGAGTGTAACGGAAAATTTGCTTAGTTAACAGAAGGATTTATTCCTATAGGAATGAAAGAATATGGGGGAGTTATTTATATAGCTTCATATTGTCCTAATAATGTATATAAGAAAACAAAAGTTATTACACTATAGGAATCTTCTGAAAATAATTATGGAAGTAGATCTATTCCTTTATATATATATTATGTAAAAAATGGAGATACAGAAATACCAGTTATTAAATAGTATGATATAGATAATTCTGGTGAAATAAAAAAGGATGATTTAGGAAATAATATATATTGGTTTGTAAATATAACTAATATTAAAACTGAAAATAGTTACACCACCTTTTAGTTAGGTACAACTAAATATAATGAAACTGAATTAATTACTCTTTATGAAAAAGGATTATGTGAATTAGGTTCATTCCCTTCTCCTAATTATTATAGTATTAATAATGATAAAGTCGGAGATATGGAATGGAATTATAAACCGTTACATAATTTAACAAAGGAAGTTAATGGAGAGATTAAAAATTTAGACTTTAGAACTAATCTTTTAAATTTTGATTCTAATCATCCAGTAAATATAGAAACATAGAAATCTTATGATAATTCTATTAATTTAATATTAAACGACGATAAGAATATTCCAAGATTAATTAATAGTGGATTTGTAGTAAAACAAAATAATAAATTTTAGATAATAGATAGAACTGGAACAACCTCTAGTAAGGTAGGTTCTAATAAATATAGACTTGATTATTTTGATCTTGACACGTCATTAAATAAAAGAATAAATAGTATTCCAATAGTTAATTTTAATGGGGTTCTTAATAATGGGGACCTAAAGGTTGGAAATTATGTATTCTATTTTAAATATAGTGATGCCGATGGAAATGAAACTGATTTTATAGCAGAATCAGGTATAGTATCTTGTTTTAAAGGAAACAATGCTGATCCATTTTCTATTGATGGAGGATTTAGAAATTCAAACAGTGGAAAATGTGTATAGTTTACTTTAACTAATATAGATACGGCTTATAATAATATAATAGTTTATTATTCAAGAAGTACTTCTGATATTGATTAGAATAGAGTAGTAGAAGTAAAAAGGATAGATAAGAATTATCATATTATTGAAGATGAATGTAAAATTATAATTAATGGATCTGAAATAACAGAAGAATTAACTATTGATTAGTTAAATGAGCAATATACTATATTAAATTCAGTTAAATCTAATGCACAAACTTAGAATATGTTGTTTTCGGCTAATGTGAGAACAAGAAAGATAGATAATCAAATTCTTAATGATTGTGCATTAAAAATGTATCCATATCTAAACGTTCATAATGCTGATTCATTTATTGGAACAGTTGATGAAAAAGATTATTCTGTAAGTACTTCTAACTATCAAGATGTAGAAGGAACTAAAGGAAGGTATTATAATGTATTTAATATTTATAATAGAGTAGGATATTGGAATGGAGAAATATATAGATTAGGAGTAGTTTATATATTTGAGGATAATACCTTAAGTCCAGTTTATAATATTAGAGGTAAAAGAAGTATACCACTAGTTTCAGATACCCAGAATTATACTAAGGCTGGTATAGGATATACCTTAGATGATAATATATAGTGGGATGGAGACTATTGTAATAAAAACACTTTAGAGAATAAACGAGGAGTTATATCTATAGATGCCGAAATTTCTGGAAGTTTCCAAGTAAATGGAATTCAAATTCAAATAGATAAATCTACTTGTTAGATTCTTAAAAACTCAGGAGTTAGAGGATTATTCTTTGTAAGATAGAAAAGATTACCAACTATACTTGGATAGGCTTACTTAATGCCAATAGATGTTAATTCTAAATTACCTCTTATCTTTAGAAGAAGAAATGAAGACTTTAATATGTTATATTCGGACGGAGTAAGAAGAAACTTATTCTTTAGAAGTAATATGGATTCTGGAAATACTTTAACTAGAAGTATCTATGATTTTAAATCACTGTAGTATAATGTAGTTGGAGAGTCTTTCTTATTTTTTGGTGGAATAGGGGGTAATCCTGTAACTGAATTTTACTTTAAAACAAAAGAAAAAGATACAAGCTCTGGTAATGAAATATATTTAAGATTCCCCTTTAAGGGAACTTATACAGCAGGAGACTCTGATAATGATAAGGATTTTAGAGAAATGGCTGACTATGAGGGAAGGTTATTTTATTTCCCTCCATTTAAATACGGACTCACAAATACTCCAACTGGAATAACTATAAATAATTTTGATAATAAATTGAGAGACTATTATACAAGTAAAAAGTAGTATTGTGGAATATGTCCAGATTTTTATATTAAATAGTCTTATTATAATCAATTTTTTACAGGTACATAGTTTGTTATTGATTCTATGACTCCTTAGCCTACTACTCCTTATCTAATACAAGGATCTCATACTTATAATAGATATAGACAATATTATGTAGAGTCATATACTCGTCCTTCTTCAGCAACTACTAATAAAGCATATATAGTAAGTATTACTGACAGTATGCCTATAGCTGCTACTAATAATAGTAGATAGGATATTTATAAAGCATTAGCAGGAAATGAATCTGAAGCATTTAGAGTAGAGTATTTTTATAATGATGTAAGAGACGATTTTAGTGGAGGGGCTAATTAGTGGTACTAGGGAGATTATATGAGGGATAGAGATTTATTTAATACTGCTCCATTTGTTAGAGGCAAATATTCTCCATATTTAGGTATAAAAACAGAAAATGAAAATATTAAAGTAGGATCTATTATTAATATTTATATACCAAACTACAATGCATCTAAGATAGAAGAATACTTTAATATAAGAATGTCAGATACTTCTGCTTATTATCCTATAACAGATAGACTTGAGTTATCTAAACCAAAATTATCTATAGCTTCTTCTCATTATCTATTTAATAGTGATTCTGATACTGTAAGTAGGATAGAATGCTTTAGAGGAGACTGTTATATATCTACATTTACAGAAAGAATTAATAGAAATTTCCAAGATCCATCTGCTCCTAATAATGATAAAGTAGTAGATAACCTTACTTGGAATTCTCATTATAAACCTAATGATACAAAAATTGATAATGGTAAAACATAGTTAGAATATATTAACTTAGGAGATGTTAATGCTGTTAAATTAGGAAGTTGGGTAACATTTACTTGTTATACTAATTATAATTTAAGTATTCGTTCTCTTGATGAAAGTCATGTTGGTGAAAACGGAACTACCGGAAATGCTAGAGGTTTTTATCCATTATAGGCTATGAATGTCAGTGGTTCATTTAAAATTCCAGAGTCTTAGTCAATGAATGATGGATTTAATTCAACTACTGGAGAAAGATATTTCTTTATATAGCCAGATGTTCCTTTTATAAAGAATGAATTTAAAAATAGAATATATTATTCAGATATTGCACAGGAGGATGCCTTTAAAAATGGATATCGAGTCAATTAGTCTTCCCACTATAGAGATTATAATACAGAGCTTGGTTACATAACTAAAATACTTCCTTATGTTTCAAATATGGGAAGAGTAAGTATTCCTGGGATATTAGTTATATTTGAGCATGGAGTTGCATTTGCACCAGTAAATGAAAAACAATTAGCTTCATCGGCCGGAGATGTCTTTATAAATAGTCATAATATTCTTCCATAGACATTAAGTGTTGTATCAGATATGTATGGAAGTTAGTGGGCAGATAGTGTTATAAAAACTCCATATGGAGTATATGGAATTGATACGGTAGCTAAAAAAATATGGAAGTTATCTACTAAAGGATTTTCAGTATTATCTGATTTCACTATGGAGCATTTTCTAAATTAGAATATAGACATTACTGAAAGAGATAGTTAGGTGTCTTTAGGAATTAGAAATGTAAAAACGCATTATAATGAATCTAAAAATGATGTAATGTTTACATTTATAAATAGTAAATCAGTAGATCTTAATAATACATATTCTATTCCATTTACAAAATGGAATTTATGTTATAATGAAATATCTGGTTGTTTTACTACTTTTTACTCATGGATTCCTTCATATTCAGAAAATATAGATAATGTGTTCTTTTCTTTAGATGAAAACTATACAAGACATATGATTCTAAAAGAGGAAATGTATGATACTCATTAGATAACATATATAGTTGATAATGTTAAAAAATATGCAAATGTATTTAATTGGGTAAATGAAAATGAATTTTCTGGACATATATGGAAACATGGAACAAATGGAAAATTCCAATAGGCATCTTATATAAAGAATAAAGCTTTACCTACTAATTGGTATGGAGAGCAACATCCATTTGAATTTGAGTTTGAAGTTTTAATGGATTCTTCTATTCATAAAATATTTGAAAATTTACAAATAATATCTAATGATGCAGAGCCCGAAAGTTTTCATTTTGAAGTAACTGGAGATTCCTATAATTTTGATAAAGTTAATATGTATTATAGATAGGAAGCTACTAAAGAAATGTGGCAAAAGATGGGTTCCCAAATAAAATATGATTCTGATTATACGACATTAGGAAGTTAGTTAGATGAATAGAAAAAATCTACTATATTTCCTCTCTATTATAACAGAGAATATTTAAAATAGCATATTTATCCTCTTCCAAACGAAATGTAGGATTATATTAACTTTGATATAAATCCTTTGTTATATCCTGCAAGTAATACAACTACTTCTCCTAATTATGATGTATTACATAAGAAAACAAGAGATTATGTAAATCTATCTGGTTCGGAATTGTTATGGGATAAAAGAACTAATGAAATAAGTATAGTTACTCATATAAAATGTTCTCCTATTAATAAAGTAAGTAGATTAAGAGGTAATAGCTAGTATAAGTATGATAGATGGGATGTTCAAATTCCTTCAATTACATATATGTAGAAAAATGAAGGACCTTGGGTATATCCTCCAATAGTTTTATAGAGTATTCCAACTGATATATTAACTAATTCTATTTCTGCATAGACTTTACCTAATACCTATGATATAGGTTAGGTAGATACTAATAAATGGACTTATAGAAAAGAAACTAAGATACGAGACAAATATTGTAAGATTAGAATAAGATACAATGGTACTAAACAAGCTATTATTTAGGCCATTAGAACATTATATACTGAAGTACAATGATAAATAGTGGAGGTCAAGCTTATTAGGCAGCTTCTGAGTATTTAGGAAGTTTGTTATCTAAGGGCTTAAAAGGAAGTAAATTTAATTTAGGTGCAGGATTTAAAGGAGCTGGTGGTATAGAGGGAGCTGCTGGAGCGGCTTCTGATATTATCGGCTTCCTTCTTCCTTAGAAATCTGAATATGCAGGAGAAAAAGGAAATATAACTGCAGGTATGGATAAAGCTTATGATACTATTTCTGACGCAGTAGCAGTTATTCCAGGACTTGGGACTACTGCCAGTGCTATTATGAAGGGAGGAGCTTTACTTGGTAAAGGAGTTAATGCATTAGGAGGAGGAACAGATGGGATGTGTGTTTGTGCCGGAACCCTTATATACACAAAAACTGGAAAATTAGTTCCTATTGAAGAATTAAAACAGTCTGATGGTATTTTAGGATGGAATCCTTCAACAAAATAGATTGTTCCGTAGGAAATAACTAATGTTATTACTCCTATTGAAAAGGAATGTATTAAGATAGTATTAGAAGATGGAAGTTATTTACAATGTAGTATAGATCATCCAATATTAAGTAATTTAAAAGAGAAAGCAGAATCTCATCATATAAATGGTAAACGAATTGCTTATAGAAATTGGGAATTTCGTAGAGCAGATACTTTAAAAGTAGATAATTGGGTAGGTAAAGCCAATAATATAGATTTTTGGGGAGATATTGAATTACCTTAGGCTTATTTAGTTGGTATACTCATAGGAGATGGTACTTATGGGAAGGGTTCTTCCTGTAGAATTTTTAGTGCTGATCCAGATACTTGGAAATATATTGAAGAAAATAATTTAGGAGTTATAAATCATTGTGATGATAATCGTCCAGAAAAATATTCTAAGGAAGTTAGAACCTATAGAATAATAAATGGGATGGAATTAATGAGATCTTTAGGATTAGTTTATCAAACACATGAAAATAAAACTTTACCTAAAGATATATTTAAATACACTAAAAATTCTATTTGTAAACTAATAGCAGGTTTATTTGATACTGATGGTTCTGTTTCAGTAAATACTGATAAATCACAATACTCTATAACATTATATCAATCTAATAAATCTTTATTAGAGGAAGTTTAGGCCCAATTATATAAATTAGGAATTAAATCCACTATTAGTACTAGAAAAGCTACTTAGTATAAAATAAGAGGTAGAATTTGTGATAGTAAAGTTAGTTATAGATTAAATGTTCATGACTATAGATCTGTATAGAATTTTTATAAATTAATTCCTTTAAATATTTCATATAAAAAAGAAACACTAGAAAAAATATATAAGTTATCTTTAACTAAAAAGATAAAAGAACATAGTAATCTTTCTGGGGCATCTTAGATAAAAATAATAGATATAATTCCTTTAGGAAAATAGACAGTATATAATTTAACCTGTACTCCTAATCATACTTATATTGCTAATAATATTATTACACATAATACGACTACTGATGCAATATTAGGATCTTCTTTCCTTAATTTAACACCTATGGGACTGATTAACGGATTTGGTGGAAAGAAAGCACATAAGATAACTAGCGACATGAAATAGAGGCAAGCATTTGAAACCGTAGGAGGTTCCTATAGTGGTTCTGTACTAAATTATGCAAACGCATCTAAATATTCAGGTAAAAAGTATGGAGCATTTTCTAGACATGCTAGAAAGAGAGCTAATAGAAAAATAGATGAAGCAAATAGGTAGGTAAAGGTTATGAAAAATATTTCGCAAGAGGCACAACTTGATTCTATGTTAGGAAATGGGATGTAGGATATTAATAATATGAAATATTAGATGGACTTACAAGGAGGATATAATCCATATACTTCTATAGGAAGAAGGGGATTAAGATTACCTACTAAAAAAGAACTAGATAGAAGCAGAAGAATATCTTCTAATATTAAAAATAAACAAACTATTAAAAATAAATTCTTTATACCAAACAACTTCTCTTATACATATTAGTTAGGAGATTAGATTGAAGTTCCAGAAGAATAGGTAAAAGCATTTAAAAATGGTGGATAGATGAGTATTATTCCAGAAGGAGCATTACATGCTCGAAAGAATAATATGAATGTAGAAAATATTACTAAAAAGGGAATTCCTGTAGTAGATAATGAGGGTACATAGTAGGCAGAGATTGAAAGAAATGAAATTATTTTTAGTAAAGAGGCTACTACTAAATTGGAAGAACTAATGAATGATGGTTCTGATCAAGCAGCTATTGAAGCAGGAAAGTTACTAGTAAAAGAAATAACTACTAATTTAGACGATAAAACTGGTTTAACTAAAGAAGTAATTCTAAAAAATTAGAATGGAGGAAATCTTAATCAGATATTAGGAGGAACAGCTAATCCAACTGGAAGTATTATTCAATAGCCTACTATATAGATTCCAAATACATAGGAAATAGCTTCTAAAATGAAACCTATTACTGATAAAATAAATCAAGATAATTTAGAGAATTTTTAGAATAAATAGGCACAAACGAAATCATTAATAGGAGCTGGATTTCAAGCAGCACAAGGAATAATGGAAGGATTTAGTTAGGCTAAATAGGTAAAACAACAATATAACCAAAAAGTTGAGGCTGAAAAATAGAAAATATTTAGTCAAGTAGGAACTAATAAGTTATAGTTTGCATAGGAAGGAACAAAATTACCAGAAAGAAAATATAAAACTTATAAAGATTGGGTAACATATCTTGAATCTACTGGAAGAAAAATAGATGAAGATTATGATAATGAAGGATTCTATAATGATCCTGATACTTATTTTATGTGGTAGGAGGAAGAAGAGAAGAATCCTGGAAAAGCACATATGAGTGATAAATATAAATTACCTACATATATGACTTTTAGTACTGATAGTAAATATTCTACTCCTGATAAAATAGGTGGTACATGGTCTAATGATGATAATGGTGATATATTTATTACTTCTCCATATTTAGAGTCTATTCATTCTTTAGCTGATTATTTAAGATGGTTGCCAATAAACGATTCTGGAGTTAAGACTCTTATTTATAAAGGTAAATCATATCATATAGGAAGAAAGAAATGATAAATATTAAATTAGGGGATAAAGAATATAAAGTCCAAGAAGCAAAAACAAATGAGGAAAAAATAAAAGGACTTATGGGAGTAACTGATCTTCCTCAAGATGAAGGCATGATATTTTACTGGGATTAGCCTCAACGTGCAGAAATGTGGATGCATAATACAAAAATTCCATTAGATATAATCTTTATAAATGATGATTAGGAAGTAATTGCAGTAGAAAAAGGTACTCCAGATGATGATACTTTACTTTCACATCCTGATACTTCTTATGTTGTTGAAGTAAATCAAGGAAGCGGTGTGAAAGTAGGAGATAAATTAGAATTTGAAGATGAAGATAGTCCTGTAATGAAAGTGCTTGCACCTGATGGTTCTACACAAATGGAATTATGGGGCGGAGAACGTATAGTTTCTCGAAGAGAGACTAAAATACTTATTAAAAAAGCTATAAAAGCTTATTAGAGCTAGTCTGATTCAGATTATAAGTCATTAGGTAAATATATATTTAAAGTATTTAAAAAGTAGGATAATAGAGAACCTGAATATGTGAACTCTCCTACTTCTAAATAATACAAAATAATTTTATTAAAGTAAGATATTGTTTTATTTCCTATTTGTATATAGATTTACTATAAATGAAGTTTAATATTAAACAGTTTATTTATGAGA
>JALFMW010000220.1 GCA_022782605.1 Clostridium sp.
TTTCAACTCTACTCCTACTCCTACATCTATTGTAGTTATGTAGTTTAGAGTTATATATTTATTTATTGTATATTAACAATATTCCTATGTTTATATTTGAATATACTATTAGGAAAATTGTACTTTTACACATTATATTATATATATTATTTAACTCCAATACATTATTGGTACCAAATGTATATTGGGGATATAATATTATAGATAGTGTGTTTAAAAAAGTATGGTTTTCTGAAGAGGGAAACTTATGTTTTAATATAGATTAAAGTATATAGTTTCTTTGAAGTAAAATTCATATATAACAGGTGAGTAAAGTATATAGGCAGTAAATAAAGATTTCATTTATTCTTAATTAATTTTTTACAAACTACAAAAAACAAACTATTATGATTAATTTTCAAGAAAAAGGAATTCGCAATCTCGGTGGTTGGAATGTTACTAACATTGAAACTTTTGGTGAAGATGATATTAACTCTTTGGTTAGAGTTGAAGTTCGTAATTCTCAATTCGAAGACGAAAATCATCAACCTAAAAAGAATGTTTTCTTTCTTTATGCTACTGGAGAAAGTTATTCAGTGATGCTTAGTGACCGTTCAGAAGTTAAACCAGAGGTTGGAGTTATAGACCCTAAGTCTCTGAGCATCAGTCTTTTAACTTTGACAAAACCCGGCTCTAACGACACCTATCGAATTGACCTCAAAAAGAAATAATTCTTTTTAAACAATAACTAAATCTACTGTAGGCTTATATAGTCTACGGTAGATTTTTTTTATTTATGCTGGTAGCCTCCGTACTTTTTTTCACCCCTTTTCCTCACTTTTAAACAATTTTTTATTATGACAATACAAAAAATTAGACAAAAATTATTACTTTTGTGTAGTATTTGTGAAGATATTCCTACTTCAAAGGCTTCAATTTACTACAAAAACATATTTTCTTTCTACAATTCTTTAAGAAAATATGCTTTAGAGAATGAATCAGCAGAATGGATAACTACTGCTACTGCTCTTTGGGAAGTTAGAGTTAATAAACTCAAAAAACTTTATTCTATCTGACGACTTTTTAAATTTTTATATTTAAAATTTCACATTATGTTTAGACATAAAACATCTACAACAAAGCAACAAGAACAAGTAAGATTTATAGAATATTGGTTAAAACTTCCTTATACTGAAGACATCAATGACTATAACTCTTGTAAAGAATTCATAGATACATATCTTAATGATGCTACTCTTGAATCTGAAGAATATAAAGAATTATATTCAAAATGTTTTTAATATTAAATTATGAAAACAATTTAAAAATAACTATATAATAACTGTATAAAAAACATTATAATATGAAAGTATTTACAAAAACTCATTTTGATAATTTATCTCAATTAATTATTGAAGCATTATTTAAAGATAAAACATTTTATAATAATTTAAATATGCCTATAACTGTTTACGATTTAGTAAACAATACTACTATAAACTCTTTAACTTCAATGTATTCAAAAGCATTAAGAAAACTTAATGAAATTGAACAAC
Source organism: Clostridium sp. (assembly GCA_022782605.1). Classification (GTDB taxonomy): domain Bacteria; phylum Bacillota; class Clostridia; order Peptostreptococcales; family Peptostreptococcaceae; genus Terrisporobacter. The sequence continues at coordinate 1,536 of JALFMW010000220.1, forward strand.
AAAATGAATGGAAAGAAACCGATACTACTGAACTCATTAAAACAACTCAATTATTAAATCTCCTTATCGGTTATAAAACCTATTCCAATGAAGTTAGAGAAAGAAAGGAGAAGAGGAAACTACTTGAAGAAAAACTCAATACTCTTAAAGAAGCATCAAAATCTCCTGAAGAAAAGATTAAAGAAATTGAAGAACTCATTAAGTCAACTTCTTTAAATACTGACGAAACATTTTTAGTATAACATAAGAACTTTATGTCATTTGCTTATTAAATAGTTGTTATTAAAAATTAATTCTTAGTTACTTACAATACTTAAACTTATAAATTATGGCACATATTGAATTTAACAAGAAAAATAACAATAATCCATTTAAAGGATTAACAAATTGTCTTTCACTATATCGTTCAAGTAATGCTTATACTATTCCTTTTTCTCTCCTTGATAAATGTTGGGAAGAAGTTAAAAACGACAAACAAAAAAGACAAATGTTTTTCTCCTTATTATTCTCTATAGGAGATATAACAAACAGACAACATAACATCTTTAAAAAACAAGCTAAAGACACTGGAGGAATTGCTAATAGAGAAGGTTTTACATCTATAGTAAAATGGTTATATAATAATCATAAACAACAATTTCTTACCTTCTTAAATAAAGACCTCTTTACCGAATATAACTGTTTAGACACTTTATTAAACAATAGAATTAAAACTATTAAAAATACTCGTAGTGTAATTCCTATTGAGTCTTTACTAAAAGATCCTATATATAGAGATGAATTAGCTCATTACTTATATAAAATTATTAGAAGTAAAAACACTTTTAATAAACAATTAGTAGCAAAGTTTCTTACTCTACCTAGATTAAGTAAAAGAAGTAAACATAATAGAATGCTTCCTGATACTAAAGTAAATATGCAATATAAAATTGATTTACTTTCAACTTTATCAGACTTATTAGGTTGGAACTATGTAGTAAATAAAAACTATGTAAACTTTAAAGGTTATAGAAAGTGGAGAAAAACATATAATCAACAACTTGAATCAGTATTATTCTCTACTAAAAAGATTAATTCTTTAGATAAACAAACCTTTTTAGAATGGTTAAACTCTTTACCTGCTCTTGCTAGATTTAGAGTTAAAAATAGACTTTTATATTCTACTGAAAATAAAGAATCCAAATATCCAGACTTAAAGAAATGGTATGAAGAATGGGAATCTTTTAAAGAACAAAAACAGTCAGAGCAAAGAATACTAGAAGAAAAAATTAGACAAAATCTAGCAACAGATGAAGATAAAGAAAAACTAAAGAAAATAACTAAAGAAGCTAAAGTTAATACTGGTGCAGTAAACTTTGCTACTTTATATTCAGAAATTCTATCAAATTCTGTAGATAAAGTAAAACTTGAATCATTTATTCAGAATAAAGTTAATCTTCCATATAATAGTTTAGTAATCATAGATGATTCAGGTTCTATGTATGGCGCACCTTTTAACTTTGCTACTTTTATTGCTTCTGTATGTTTATATAAAAATCCTGATGATGATGCTAGAAATCTATTAGGTTTCTTTGATAGTGAAGCTCGTTGGTATACAAATATAGATCGTAAAAGTAAAACAATCAATAGTTTTATAAATAGCAAATGTACTAAAATAACTCCTATTTCCTTTGTTAATCCTAATAAGAGTTTCTATGATAATTATCAAACAATTAAAGAGTTTTGTAATGCGTCATTTCAAGGAGGATGTACTAATATATCTTCAGTATTTGAATCTTTAAAGAAAGCTTGTGATAATGATTATCAAATGTTGGATACTCTAAAGAGTTACCCTATATGGACTATCATTAGTGATGGGGACATTAATAATATGCCTACAGCAAGGGAATCTATGTTGGATTTACTGAATAAATGCGAAACTTATTTTGGTTTTAAACCATTTATAGTTCTTATTGAGGTAAATAAATATCCTTTAAATACCTACAGTAAATTTGATGATATTGAAAACTTGATTCACATATCAAATAATGTAACTCAGATAGAACAATTTCTTACTAATATTAAAGATATGGATACTATAGATAATTATTCTCCTTTACTTTCTATATTTAGAAGTAATCGTTATGAATTAATTAGAGATAATACTCTTTGATATTTAAAATATATTTTGTAATTTTGCATACATGATACTTACAATATTAATGTAATAAATATTTTGGTTTTTTGGTTAAGTATCAATATAAAATTAAAATATACTTTCATAAAAAATATAATTAAGTTACTTACAATACTATTTCTATTTCTTCTTATTTTTAGCTGTAACAAAAGTAACTAAAGAAAGTAAATTACAATAAAATTAAAATAAAAACAATTTATCCTGATAATTGGCTACTTACAATATTATCACTGTACATAATTTTAAAGAACTAAAAAGACAAGTAGCCATAAGCTGAAATTAAAACTAAATATTAAGATACTTACAATACTTATATTTTAAATTGCTGATTACGATTATTAAAATAAAGTATCTATAAATTTAAAAATTCAAATTATAAAAGGCTACTTACAATTTATATTTAATTATAAATTATCTTGCATCCTGTAGATTTAAAGTGTAGATTTAAGTTAGACATAAAGTAGCCAATAAAGAGGAAGATGTTATTTAGTAACATAGGCTCGAAACCTGTCTTCCTCACTATGGTTCAAAACAGTTTCATAATAATTAATTTTTGTTATAATAGTTAAATTTTAATTTAGTTATTATAGTTAATATTTAATCTCCTTGTCTGTGAAGATAGGGAGATTTTTTATTTAGTATATTAATGTATTGTCACTATAATATTGTTTTATACCTTTATTCTTTCTTTGAAGGTTTAAAGGTATTTTCTTTTGATTATTTTTAATATAAACAATTATAAGATTATGACTATTTTTAAGTTATGACTAGAGTAAAAAGTTATCCATCAGAGTTTAAAGATAAACTTTGTATGGAGGTAAATGCCTACCAAAGTGAGCATAAGTGTACTTTATTAAAAGCTTTATTAGAAGTTAGTAATAACAACAATGTATCTAGGTATACATTAAAACAATGGTATTATGACCATGGTGCAAAAAGTGTTAATAAAGAACGAAAACTTAAAGTAGCAGCTATGTCTGTTTCTTCTTCAAGATCTTTTGACTTAAATTCTTTCATTAGGAATTTAAACCCATTTAAAAGATTTTTAGCTTGTATTATTGGTTTAGATAAATATTTGGAGGAAAGAAGATGAACGAAGAAAGAAGAAGAAAATGGACTGAAGAAGAGGATGAGCAATTACTTACAATATTAAACACTTATCCCGGTAATAATGAATATTGCTTTAAAAAAGCTGTTCCAATATTAAATCGTTCTTTAACTGCTATTAGACAAAGATATGCAAAAAATTTAAAGCAAAAAGACAAACGAAGAATTATAACTCCTACTGGAGTAATGACTCCTATGGGATGTCTTCGCTTCTCTTCCTTCTTTGAACTTCCCCCTAACTTCTTCACCAGAATTAGGGCTACAAGAGTATTAAAAATTATTTTTAAAGGTTATTTAGATTAGTTTGTTAGTGTGTAAATATTAATTAATAGTACTTATGTACTTTCGTTATTTTATTGGTTAAAATACAATATTTCAATGGTTTGCTACTCGGTCTGTGAAGATAGAGTAGTTTTATTTTTTATTTATACTTGTACTATACGAACATTTTACAACACTATATCAACATATATATAAATCATCTATAATTATTAAAAAGAATAATAATATCTTACTTTAATTTTTTACATTAAAAATTTGGTATTATAAAAATATATTTATAACTTTGCAATGTGATGTTTGAAACAATGTGTTAATTGAATTTTAAATTACTCAGTCTGAGAAGATAGAGTAATTA
>JALFMW010000252.1 GCA_022782605.1 Clostridium sp.
ATTAATGAAAAGATACAAGCTAATAGTGAGGGCATTAGTCAACAAGAAAAAGAAATGTATAAACAATGTCAGTGTATATTAAATAGACAGCAAATAATTTGGGATAAAATAAATGCATATGAAGAAAGAATATTACAGATAAAATTAAAAGCTAATGATGTAGAAATAGCATTAGAGATACTAAAAGAAGAAGAAAAGCAATTTATAGAATTAAAATACAACAATGAAAAACAATGGCTAGAACTTATGGAAGAAATGCATATAAGTAAATCAACTGTGAAATATCGGAATGATAAGATAATGAATAAGCTTAAAAAATATTTATAAAAATTAATCACAAATTTATAAAAATATTTTTTAAAAAATGTGCATAAAAAAATAAATCTTTAATATGTATTACTATCAAGACAAAAAAGGAGATAGAAATATGAAATTAAAGATTTATCAAACTACAGGAAAGGATAATGCAACTTTAGTTGTTAATGCAACAATTAAGGAACCTATAGTTTTAGAAAAACTAATTCAATTCTGGATTCAACAAGAAAACCTAGAAGAAGTAACAGTAATGATAAAAAGAGGCGACAAAGATGCCTAAAATAATTTATAGAGTTGATATTTACTATACAGAAGATGGTGAGTTCTATGACTGTATAGAAACTACCAGTGAAATAACAGCAAGAAATATTTATGCAGAATATACATCTCAAAGAATGTTTATAGCATATATGCATAAATACGAAAATGGAGTAAAAATTTATTAAGTTGTTAAGGAGTTTTATGTATGGAAAATATCATACACTGTTCAGAATGGAAGATTAAACATGTTGATGATAATCTAGAAAAAATAAAAGAATCTGGATATACAGCAGTTCTTGTTGGACCAGTTCAATATAGCAAAGAAGGACATGAATGGTGGAAACTATACCAACCTTATGGATTTAGTATAGGGAATAAATTAGGAACTAAAGAAGATTTAGAAAAGCTATGCTATCATGCAAAATTCTTAGGAATAAAAGTAATTGTAGATGTAGTAATAGAACATGTAGCATCAGATGAAAAATTGAATTTAGTTCCTCATGAAAAAGTAGATAAAACATTAACATCAAATCATTACTTTTGGAAAGAGGCTATCAAAATAACAAATTGGAATGATAGAAGCCAAGTAGTTAATTTATCACCAGGACTTCCTACTATGGATACATCAAATTATGAACTACAAGATATTATTTACAACTTTTTATTAGAACTTATAAACATTGGTGTAAATGGAGTAAGAATTGATAGTGCTAAAAATATAAGTTTACCTGAAGAAAACGGAAATCATTTTTACACAAGAGTAATAGGAAATCTTCCAAAAGATTTTTACGTAATGAGTGAGTTGATATTTATAGATGAAAAACTTCTTAATATGTATTCAAAATATACAAAAGTTCTAACAGAAAACCAAAGTTATAAAAATAAAAGTAAGTTAGTTACATTTGCAGAATCTCATGATAGTTATTTGGAATTTAAAAGTACAGCTGCATGGGATAAACAAAAATTAATAAAGAAATATCAAGAGGCTGCTAAAAACAATAATGGTGCCGACCTAATGTTTTATGTAAGGCCCCTTGAAGATAAATGCAATAATTTATGGTGCCACCCAGATATTATTGCTGTTAATAAAACAAGATTATAGTATAGAATATTTAAAAAAATAAAAAGTGTTACTGAAAGGAGGTGATAAAAATGAAACAAATTTTTAAATCTCTAGTAACTAGATTGAATAATAAAGGCACTATAGTATCTTTAGCAGCTTTAATAGTAAGTCTATTATGCCAATTTGGACTTAATATTGATAGTGAAAAAATATTAACTATAGTACAAACTATCTGTAGCATTTTAATACTTCTAGGATTACTAAATGATCCTACAGATAGTACAAAAGGATACATTCCAGGAATTAGTGACAAACTTGTAAATAAGGAGTGATTTTATGGATTGTAAGATAATTGATATTAGTTTTTATCAAGGGAATCTTAATTGGGATATCATCAAAAGTTCATATCAAGGTGTTATTATAAAATCATCACAATATAATTGGGAAGACACTAAGCTAAGAAGCCATATACAGAATTGCATAGATAGAGATATACCATTTGGTTTATACCACTATTATGGTAATGATTCTATTTCCGCTGGTAATGGAGCAGAAGAAGCAAAATTCTTCTTGCAATATATTAATGAATTTAAGGACCACATAAGGCTTATGTGTTTCTTAGATATAGAAGCAAGTATGAAAGGTGGAGAATTAGAATGTCTTAATTATTTAATTCAAAATTCTCCAGTTAAAATAGGAATATATAGTGGAGAATATTTCTATAGAGATAACTTAGCAGCAATTAATCCAGGAGTACCTATATGGATTGCAAATTATAGTAATAAGCCAAACTTAGATATGATAGGTTGGCAATACAGTTGCACAGAAACTATAGATGGAATAGATGTAGATCATAATGTTTTTAATCAAGAAGTATTTCTTAAAAAGCAAGTCACAAACAATAATTTAGTAGGAGGTATTTATAAGATGGCAGGAAATATAAATATGAGAGCTAAATATAGAGAAAATGGAGTAGACGTTTGGACTAGATGGTATAATATGGATACAGAGTCATGCGATCCTTATAAAAATATAACAGGAATAGAAATATATACAGAACTTCCACTAAAATGGGGTGTGTGTATGAATCAAAAATATATTAATGTTGAAGGATCTGGAATAATAGAAGGTGCTGAAATCTATGCATTCCAAGCTTATCTAACAGACCAATCTAAAAAGACTTATTATTGGGTAAGTTCACCAGGAGATGTAGAAGGATATGAATGGTGGGCAAATAATTGTAAAACAGAAAATATACCTGCTGTATGTGAAAATACTGGAGGATGCAGTCCATTAAATGCTATAAAATTAAGACTAGGATAAAATACAAGAGGGGGAGCCACTAGGCTCCTTCTTTTTGTTTATAGTATAAGTAAGAAAAGAAAAAGGATTAGAAAC
>JALFMW010000034.1 GCA_022782605.1 Clostridium sp.
TTGTGTTCCAACCATTTGACTAAGTGGTGTAACTAGTGGAGGATATCCTAGTTCTTTTCTAACTCTTGGTACTTCGTTTAATACTTCTTCGTATTTACTTTCAGCACCTTGTTGTTTTAATTGAGATAATAAGTTAGATAACATTCCTCCTGGAACTTGATATTTTAAAGTTTGAGGATCTGTTAATAATACTTTAGGATCTAGTATTTTTTCTTCCATGTATTTATCTCTTATTGGTTTGAAGTACTCAGCTACTTCTAATAATGCATCCATATTTAACTCTGGATTTCTATCCATTTCTGATATACTTACTACCATTGACTCAGTTGGTGGTTGAGAAGTACCTCCACTAAGTGGTGATATTGCAGTATCTATTATATCTACTCCAGCTTCAACAGCTTTCATATAAGTCATTTCTGCTATTCCACCTGTACAGTGAGTATGTAATTCTATTGGTAAAGTTGTTGCTGCTTTAACTTTTTTAACTAAGTCATAAGCATTGTATGGAGTAAGTACTCCTGCCATATCTTTTATACATATAGAATCAGCGCCCATTTTTTCAACAGTTTTAATTAATTCTATATAGTACTCAGTTGTGTGAACTGGACTTGTTGTGTAAGATATTGCAACTTGACAATGTCCATTGTATTTTTGGATGGCTTTCATAGATTGTTCTAAGTTTCTAACATCGTTTAATGCATCGAAAACTCTTATTATATCTATACCATTTTTTATAGATAATTCGATGAATCTATCTACAGTGTCATCCCCATAATGTCTATACCCTAATAAGTTTTGACCTCTAAGTAACATTTGTAGTTTTGTGTTTTTAACATGTTTTCTTATAAGTCTTAATCTTTCCCACGGATCTTCATTTAGGAATCTTATACATGAGTCGAATGTAGCTCCTCCCCATACTTCCATTGAGTGATATCCTACTTTATCCATAGTTTCTAAAATAGGAATTATCTCATCAGTTTTCAGCCTAGTAGCCATTAAGGATTGATGCCCATCTCTAAGCGCCGTTTCAGTTATTTTCAACTTACTCATCTTATCCTTTTCCTCCTATAAAATTATTGTAATAACATTTTCACAGCCATTAAGTGATTATATTATTTCTTCTTTTCATATATTTTTTATTATATATATTAACTCGTTGAGAACCAAGTTCTTTTAGTGTTCTTTTGAATTTCCAAATCGTTTTCCTTTATTTTTTTAAATAAAAGAAAAGTTTTTCTTTTATAAATAAATCACTCTATACTTTTCACCAACAAGTTATTTAGTACATTACTATCATATAGAATTTTATACATATTGTAAAATATATAAATTCATATAAATGTTATATAAATTTAGTTATAATATTTTATTTATATTCATCAATTATATTTTTACCTTATATTTATTAGTTATTTTTTCAGCATCATATGTAAATAATATGATATAAACTAATTGTTTTTGGAGGTATATTATTATGAGCTTAAAATTACCTATAATACATAGTTGTCATATTAAATGTCCTATTTGCAAGCATAAATTTTTATATGAATTTAAAATTCAAGATATTGATAAAGTTATCTCAAAGGAAAAATCTCAGGATATAGAAGTAAAATATAAATTTGATACTTATTTAATTTGTAAAAACCCTTTATGCAACTATGATATTCAGATTAAAGGAAATGTTTTTGAATATCCTCTAAATATTTTAAAAAACGTAGATATATATTCTATAAAATAAATTTCAATATAAGTTCAAAGGAACAAAAAATAAGCTAAACACTACACTACTGTAGAAACTAGCTTATTTTATTTATATCTCTTATATTAAATTTATGCTTCATTTAAATGGAAAACTGGATTTACTTTTCCTACATCTTCACCTAAGCTATTTATTAAATGCTCATGTCTAAATCTTTTTAAAGCTTCCATTTCTGAAGTAGTAAGTACATTTAATTCTTCTAAACATCTCATAACAACTGGTGGTACAGCTCTATGCATATTTCCATCTTCGATTTTTATGGCAATCCCCACATCCATTCCTTTAACAGCTAGACAATAAACACCATCAGCACCAATCTTACCAATAAGTTTACCATTGCTATGTTTCATAAGCTCTGTACAGAATCCACCAGTACCAGCAACCATTTCTGGATAATTATTCATTGCATTGAAAATCCTATCGCAGGCAGTTTTTAACTTTGGTTCTAAATCATCAGTAAAAGTAAATTTAGCAAAACCTAATGCTGCATTGTATAAAGATATTCCATGTACAGGTACTCCACATCCATCTGTTCCTATTACAATTTTATCTTCCTTAACTTCACAAAAGCCAGCTATTATTTTTTTTATATCTTGTTGCAGAGGATTATCCATAGAATTATAATTTTCTATACTATATCCCTTTGCTAAACATGATGCCAACATTCCACAATGTTTTCCTGAACAATCTGAATTAGCCGGAGTCAATTTAATATGATTTGCAATTTGATAATCCTTAAACTTTTCATTTATAGAATAAGCTCCCCTGCAAAGAAGGTTGCTTTCATTTAATCCTATTTTTTTAAGTATTTTATCTACAACTTTTTTATGTAAGTCTTCTCCATAATGAGATGCACACATAATTGCTATTTCCTTATCATCAAAATCATATTTTTCTGCAGCACCACTTAAAAATACATTTAATGCCTGAATAGGTTTTAGTGATGAACGTAAGTATGCAACTTTGTAAGGATCCCCTTTATAATATTTCAGCTTTCCATCTTTTCCTACAACTGCTATATCTCCTCTATGGATATTTTCAACTAATTCTCCCCTTGTTACTTCCAAAAGATTTTCTGACATAATGCTATCCTCCCATTTTAATTTATAGATACATTTATTTTAGTATTTACAATTATATTATATAAGATTTATAGAAATTAAGTCATATTTTACTATTATTTCTTATTTTCAATAAGTAAACAATAACAAAATAAAATCTCTCAATTGATTAAATTAAATACTTATATTATTTACGGTAATATATTATCAAAAATTATATTATCAGTACTTTCATAAGCTTTTTTCATATCTTCTTCATTCTCAATTGTCCAAGATATAATAGGATAGTTTCGTCCTTTTAGTAATTTTACTGATAAATTATTCACTCCATCTAGCTCATAAGCTATAAAATTAGGCTTACTTTTAAAATTTAATAATAAGTTTTTAAGAACGAATTTTTCATAAAATTTTAAGCTTTCTGCATCTTCTCTAAAAGTCCCAGATAATTGTCCTCTAATCACTTCACTTGCATTGTTTTTGAACCACTCAAGAATAAATGGATTAAATGATTGTATGGCATATCTACCTTTATAGTTTTTCATAATATTATAAGTTTTTTCTGATAATCCTATAATATCTTCACCATCTTTTATTTCTATTATCAATGGAACTTGATTATCTACCATCTCAACTACCTCTTTTAAAGTAGGAATTTTTTCATCAGTATTTTCAAGCTTTAAATTTTTCAACTCTTGATAGTTCACATCTTTAACTTTTCTATTATCATTTGTAAGTCTTGATAAATCATCATCATGAAATACTATTAATTCTTTATCCTTTGTAAACTGCACATCTAACTCTATAGTATATCCCTTCTCTATAGCATTTCGAAAGGCTGCCATTGAATTTTCTGGTATAGAACCATTATCCAACCCTCTATGAGCGATAGGTATTTCAATTATCCAAGAAACTTCTTTTTCTTCAAGGTTATCTCCACTTATAAGATAAGAATAAACACCTGCAAGTATGACTACTATTACTGTCACTATTGATAATGTCGTTTTTTTAATTCTTTCCATATACTACATACTCCTATTAACTTAAATATAACTATTCTAGTATAAATAATTTTATTGCCTTAAATTTTCTTATTATACTCTAAATTTTATCATATATTTTATTTTTATTCTTCAATAAATTTCCTTTAATTTTATATGTTATATTTATCCAAATAGAGCTACTTTTTCATAATTTATTATTGTCATATATTATTTTTTGTTGTATTACATTGTTGAAAAATACTATAATATATAAAAAAAGATTTTTTCTCAAATTAAAATATGTAATTTTTTAGGTATATTAAGGAATTATTTTAAATAATAATTTATTTTAATAAATGTAATCATTGGGAAGGGAAAACATTATTATGAAGAATTGGATGGATGAGTTTGTGAATAATACCGATTTATCACAAAATAGACCTATAAAAGAAGTTGTTTATGAGAGTTTAAGAAAGACTCTAATTGAAAGTAAAATTCCTATAGGAGAACGATTTATAGAGAAAGAATATTCCGATAGATTAAACATTAGTAGAACTCCTGTTAGAGAATCTCTTAAACAATTAGAATCTGAGGGGCTAGTTAAATATATACCTAGAACTGGTGTTGTTGTCAATAGAATAACTAAAGAAGATGTTATAGAAATTTATAAAATAAGAAGTCATATGGAGTTTTTAGTTGCAACTGAGGCCATGAAACATATACAACAAAGCGATGCTGATAAAATATATAAATTATTAGATCAAACAGAAATTGCTAATAAAGAAAACAAT
>JALFMW010000138.1 GCA_022782605.1 Clostridium sp.
ATGTTTGTTTTTTCACTTGGTACTCTTCCTATCATGTTAACTTTTGCTTATTTTTCTTCTAGAATAAACAGTTTATTTAACGAAAAAATTTATAAATATGTTGGTATTCTAATTGTTATTCTTGGTATTTTAATGATGAAACCTTCACTTAATTTTACATAAAATAAACCTATAAACATAAATTTATAGGTTTATTTTTAATTAAATCACTTTTTTTACTATTAAAATTAAATCTGTAATTAATATTTGATTTAAAATAACTTTATCAAATTCAAATTCTTTTAATGAAATATTAATCTTATAAGGCAATTCTGCTCCAACAATTTGTAGTTTTTGTCCTTGTATTGTATTGATAATCTCTTTACTTTCATTACACTCTTTATTTGGTACAGTTATTGTATTATTTATTGTAAATATTTTTTCTCCATTTCCATTTATAATAAAACCTACTCTAAATACATCTCCTTCTTTTATCATTTCATTAAATATAAAACTATATTCTAAGGATACATATATAGAATAAACACCGGCTTCACTAATAAGTAAAGTATCATTTAGACGTTGAATACAGCTTGATACAATTTCATATCCTGATGTATTAATCTCAGGTTCTTTTGCTGTTAAATGCAAATTATCTAAACTTAATATCATTTGAAAAAGTGTTGAATCATTAACTTGAACTATATTTATATCTTTTGCTTGCAAGTAGCAACACTCTTTATTGTTATAGCATGGTTTACCACAGTCACATAGACAAGTTTTTTCATCTTTTTTATAGTCACTATTTTTTCTATCTTTGCCATCATCAATCATAAGCTTAATTCATCTCCTCCCACTTGCATTTAAGTATTACCTTTTTGATATACTTTTACCATATTTTATTCCTTCTTTGTTTTTTTAGTTACATACTTAGATATATCTTTTAATTTTTATAACAAAAAACAAGGATAAGTTTAATACGAAAAACTTATCCTTGTTTTTATTTTTTCTCATTTTCATTCTAAAAATATAATCTATTAATTTTATAATTTATATTTTCTTTCAATAAAGTCAATAATAATTTTTACAGACTCATCAATACCTATAAAACTAGTATCTAAACAAATATGATAATTTTCAGCATATCCCCATGATGTATCTGTATAATATTTATAATAAGATGATCTTTCCTTATCAATTTTTTTCACTATAGAAGCACTTTTTTCTTCTTCTATACCATGTTCTTTTATAGCTCTTTTTCTTCTAAATTCAAATTCTCCATGTATAAATACATTTAAAACATTATCAAAATCCTTTAAAGCATAATCTGCAGCTCTTCCTACAAATATACAAGATTTTTCACTAGCAAGTTTTTGAATTAAATTAAATTGTTTTAAGAATAACTGATGATTAATAGGCAGTGTAGAGACATTTGTATCATATCCAAAATAACTCAAAACCTTCAATGGTTTTTCATCGTATTTTTCAAAGTATTCTTTACAGTAACCACTTTCTTTAGCTACTAAAGTTAACAATTCTTTATCATAACAGGGTATATTGAAATAAGTAGATAATCTTCTTCCAATCTCTCCTCCACCACTACCAAATTCTCTCCCAATAGTAACTACAAATTTATCTTTCATATTTCCCCACCTTATTTATTGATTATATCTACTATATAATTTGCAATATAGCTGATAAATTATTTACTATTTTTATATTATTATATTCTTCAAAATCTTTTTGTGTAGTAGTTCCTGTTGTTACTCCCACAAAATCAATTTTTCCATTTTCAGCTGCCTTGGCATCTATATAACTATCTCCCACATACAACACTTCTTCTTTTTCACATTTAAAGTGATTTAGTGCCTTTAATAATCCTTCTGGATCAGGCTTGTGAATAGAAACATGTTCATATCCTATAATATGGTCAATATATTCTCTACAATTTAAATATTCTAATATTTTATCAATTCTACTCCCCATTCTACTTGAAACGATACCAATTTTTACATTATTTTTCTTAAGAGTTTTTAAAGTTTCAATAGTGTCTTCATATAGAATTGTATTTTGTATTGTTATTTCATCAGACTTAAGCCTATAAATTTCCACAAGTTCTTCTACTCTTTCTTTATCATTTATTCCAGTTAGTTTTTGAAATGCATCATCTAAAGTCAATCCTATTGTTTTAATTGCTTTTTCTCTGTCAAATCCTTCTAAATTCATTGTTTTGAAAGTATGTCTAAAAGATTCCACAATTGGTTTTGTTGTATCTGCTAAAGTATAATCAAAATCAAATAAACATAATTTATATTTCATATTTGCCCCCTAAATTTGTCATTTATTATTAATAATATCACAAATATAAATTAATTTCTTTACATAATTATAGAGGAATCATCCCCTTCAATCATTTTTATGATTTTTCCAGTATTGATCCCTCTTTTCACAATAGTATCTATACATTTTTTCATTTCCTAATTCTTCATAACAACAGGCAATGTCAAATAGAAAAAACGGATTTTCTCCATATAGTTTTGTTATTTTTTTCAATGTTTCAATTGCATCAGTATATTTTTTTGCTTCTATTTGACTTTGTGCTTTTAAATATTGTATATATTGATCTTCTTTTATTTCTTCCTCCATATTTTCTGCTATTTCAAAATATTTTATAGCTTCTTCATGTTTTTGCATATCTGCTAATAAATCTGCTTTTAATAAATAGCTATCTGGAAAAATTGGAATAAAATCAATAAGTTTATCAGAAAGTAGCAAAGCTTTTTTGTAGTCTTTTTTGTCTTTGTATTCTTCACATAATGTGTATATTACATCATATTTATTTGTTAAATAATCAAAATCTTTTATTGATGAAATAATTTCATAAGCCTCCTCTATTCTATCTATTCTTTTTTTAGCCAAAGGTATTGCTAAATTATTATCATCTAATTCATCATAATTTTTCTTTAACAAATTATAATAAGATTTTTTTACTTGTTCCTCTGTAAAATATTCCTCCACATTAAGTTCTTTGAATACATTCTTCATCTTTGCCCCCCTCCTTTACTAACAAATTAGTTTTCTTATTATAATTATAGTACTTAATTTCCATTAAAAATCTTAATTTTATTATTTATTTCTTATCTTCCAAATATATTTATAAAACTATGAACTAAGATACATGAGTATGAATTTTTAATTTTATATCTGAAAAATCCTATAAAAATACCATAACTTAGCATTAAAGAACATTTAATAAAAATAATCCATGCTATTTTATTTAATCCACTAGTCATAATAATCCTATCTACATATCCAATATGATAAAGAGAAAATAAGGCAGTAGTCAAAAAATATGTCTTTCTGTCATCCTCATGCTCTTTTTTCAATACATTCCATATGTAAGCTCTAAAAAGTATTTCTTCATAAATTGGTATCATTATAATTGTATAAAGTAAAGGAGTTAGGGATTCAAGTGATGGTTTACTTATAAATGAAGGCGATGTTAAAATAAGTAGCAATATACATACTGTCACTAATATATAGTAATTTCTAGATTCATTGCTCTTAATATAAGAAAAAACATCTAATTTTAGATTTTCCTTCTTTGCCTTAGATATTATAAAAAATATAAATAAAGACATTATAAACATTGATATTAACATTTCATTTAATTTGCTATATGGTAAATATAAAAATACAAGTTGTTTTATTATAATTCTACTTATCTGTAATGTAACTAATAGAATTATAATTTTTATCATTGTATAAGACACTTCATTACTATTTAAATCCTTATTATCATTAAAACTATTGTTCATATCATTCTCCTTTTATATTTTAATAATCCTCTCCTTTAATTTTATTATTATTTTGTTTATTAATTACTCATATCCATAATTTTTAATTAATTTGTATTTATTTTTAATAAAACAATATAGTAAAATTAAACATGAAAGGGGAGATACCATGAAAAAATTCTTTCTTAATCTACTTACAATAATATGCATAGTAACCATTTGTATATCTAGTTTTAAAATATACACTACCTTAAGAGATTATAAAAAAGCCGATAATGTTTATTCTGAACTTAGAGATACCAAGAATAATTCTGATAATACAACTGAGGCTACTAAAGATTTATCATCTATAAATTCAGATTATCAGTTTTGGATTAATGTTGAAGGTACTAATATTGATTATCCCGTTGTCCAAGGAAGTGACAATGACTTTTATTTAAACCATGATTTTAACAAAAACTACTTACCTGCTGGTTCAATATTTTTAGATTATAGAAATGATTTTGAAACAGATTACAACACAGTTATTTATGGTCATCACATGAGAAATTCAACTATGTTTGGTCAGATGGAAAAATTTAAAAAAGAGGATTTTTTTGAAAAAAATAAGACTATTACACTTACTTCAAAAGATGATATCTATGAATACGAAATTTTTGCCATAGGTGTCTATGACGCAGATTTTGGATATAACACTGTTAATTTTAATGATGAAGATGATTTTAATAATTTTTTAGATAAAATATTAAGTAAATCAATGTATAGTAGAAATATTGTTAATTCAAGCGATAAAATAATAACTTTATCAACTTGTAGCTATGAATATGATAATGCAAGAACAGCTATATTTGCTGTCAGAAAATAAAAAACAAAAGAGTTATGGACTTTGTATCCTTAACTCTTTTATTTTTAAATAAATTATAATTTAAGCTCTAAATTTGCTAAATTAAGTACATCTTCTCTAAAAGTATCTATACCTATCCTATCTATAAAGTCTCCTAGTTTCTCACCAGCCTCAGCTGTATCTCTATAGTAATAAAGTATTGATTGTACTAAGTTAAAAGCCTCATTCTCTGATAATCCCTTTGTAACTAAATCAGCACTTCTTGGATAATACCCCGCACTACCTCCTGCAGTTATGTAAAAAGTCTTATCTAAATCAACCATTACTCCTATATCCTTAGAATAAACACTTGTACAAGCATTCTTACATCCTGCTACACCTATTTTAGTTCTGCAAGGAAGTTCCATTCCATGAAACCTCTTGCTAAGTTTCATTCCTATACCTATTGTAGGGTATTTTGAACGCTTACAATAATTTGCAGGGCATATCTCTACATTTTTAAGTGAATTTTGCACTTTAACAGCAGGTTCCATTCCAAGTTCTTCCCATATAGCTGGTAAGTCTTCTTCTTTTAAATTTGTAATTAAGATTCTTTGTCCTGAAGTTAATTTTAAAACTCCTTTATATTTTTTAGCAACTTCGCCTATTCTTATTAAGTCATCTGGAAGTATAAATCCACCAGGAATATGTGGCGTTATGGCAAAAGTTCTTCTTCCATTTCTTATTTTTTGTAAATTTCCATATCCACTCATTTACAAATTTCTCCTTCATTTTAACTAATTTATTTCAATATAATAACTAGCTTCAAAAATATCACCAATACTTAATTTATTAATATATTTTTTCTCTTTATAAATTTTATTAGAATTAATATTATCCGCAAGTCCATACCAAGGTTCTATACAAACAAATGGTGCTGTACTATTAGTATCTTCATAATAAGGTGTCCAAATTCCCACCAATGGAAAATCTTTTAAATTTACTTTTATTTGACACTCTTCTTTTCTAGATTTTAATAACACTTCATCTATATTAGTATAAATAAGTGCATCATTTTTAAATATATCAGGATTTAAATCTAAATTAGATAATATTTTTATATCTTTAACTTTACTATAATAAGCTCCTTCTAAATTTATTTGTTTAATATTACCTCTGCTTTTGAGCTCTAAGTAATAATCAGTTAAATTTTTTGATGATGAAATATTAAAAGCAGGATGAGCTCCTATAGAAAAATAAATTTCTTTTGAGTCTATATTTTCAACTCTCCAGCTTATTTTAATTTGTTCATTTACTATTTGATAAGTTATAAAGAGATTGAAGTCATATGGATATAACTCCTTAGTTTTTTCACTAGAAGATAATTTATAGGTTACCCACATATCACCCTTATCAATCAACTCAAAATCCATATCCCTAGCAAATCCATGTTGACTCATATTATATATTTTATCTTCGATTAATGTTTTATTTTCCTTCAATCTTCCCACAATTGGAAAAAGTATAGGTGATTGTCTTCCCCAATATTTAGCATCACCATTCCATAGAATTTCTTTTTTATATTTTTTCGAATAAATTCTAGTTAGTTCTGCCCCTTCACTTTTACTATTTATTATTAAATTTTCATTTTCTAAAGTGTACATTTTCCCCTCCAAATTTTCTACTTATTACCTTCAGTAAATCTTATAATATCTAAAAAAGCTATCTTTTACAAGATAGCTTTTCTAAATATTATTAAAATTAATTATTTATTAAAAGTTTTTTCAATATAAGCTTTTATATCCTTTGCAGTTCCTAAAGCTAAAACTTCTTCAGATAATTTTTTCATATCTTCATAACTTAAAGAATTTATTAATTTTCTAGCAGGCAATATTGATATAGGGCTCATTGAGAATTCATCTAGTCCAAATCCAAGTAATATTGGTATCATCAATTGATCTCCTGCAGATTCTCCACACATTCCAGCCCATTTACCTTCCTTATGTGCATTATCTATAACCATTTTTATAAGTCTAAGCACAGCTGGGTTGAATTGATTATATAAGTAACTTATTTTTTGATTCATTCTATCAACTGCACAAGTATATTGAATTAAATCATTAGTTCCTATTGAGAAGAAATCAACATGTTTTGCTAAAACATCTGATATTACTGCTGCAGATGGTACTTCTATCATCATACCAACTTCTACTTCATCAGAATAAGCTATTCCTTCAGCTTTTAACTGAGTTTTAACTTCTTCACAAACTTCTTTAGCTTGTAATAATTCTTCTAGAGAAGATATCATTGGGAACATTATTCTTAATTTACCATGTACACTTGCTCTATATAATGCTCTAAGTTGAGTTATAAATATTTCTTTTCTATCTAGGCAAAGTCTTATTGCTCTATATCCTAAGAATGGATTCATCTCTTCATCCATTGGTAAGTAATCTAGTTTTTTGTCTCCACCTATATCTAAAGTTCTTATAACTATTGGCTTACCATTCATTCCCTCAAGCACTGCTTTATAAGCTTCATATTGTTCTTCTTCACTTGGGAAATCACTTCTATCCATGTATAAGAATTCAGTTCTATAAAGTCCAACACCTTCAGCATCATTTTTTATAAGACCTTCTACATCCCCAGGAGTACCTATGTTACCTGCAAGCTCCACATGTCTTCCATCAAGTGTTACAGTAGCTTGACCTTTTAATAATTCTAATGCTTTTTTGTACTCTTCATAATCAGCCTTTAATTTTCTATATGTAGTGATAGTTTCTTCATCTGGATTTATTATAACTTCACCAGTATTTCCGTTAAATGCTATAAAATCTCCATCTTTAATTTCAGTTGTAGCACTGTTTAAACCAACTACAGCTGCTATTTCTAAAGTTCTTGACATTATAGCTGTGTGAGAAGTTCTTCCTCCTATATCTGTTAAGAAACCTAGAACTTTCTTTTTATCCATTGTTGCTGTATCTGATGGTGTTAAATCATGAGCAACTAACACAACTTCTTCAGCTAAATCAGCTAAATCAATAACCTTTACACCTAGTATATGTCTAAGAACTCTGTTTGTAACATCTTTGATATCAGCAGCTCTTTCTCTCATATATTCATTATCCATGCTTTCAAACATAGTAACAAACATTTCTTTTATTTCATTTAATGCGAAGTCTGCATTAACTTTTTCATCATTTATTTTAATTATTGTAGATTCAACTAGTTCAGGATCTTCTAATACTAATAAATGTGCTTCAAATATTTGCGCTTCATGTTCCCCAAGTTCAACTAGTGCTTTTTCTTTAACTTTTGTAAGTTCTTCTTTTGAAACTGCTACAGCATCTCTTAATTTTGATACTTCTGCTTCTGTATCTGTTATTGTTTTTCTTTCTATTACTAATTCAGTATTCTCTATTACTAACGCTTTCCCCAATACAATCCCTGGAGATGCTCCTATTCCCTTTAACATGTTGCTTATCCTCCTAAAGATATTATTTAAATCAAAACCTGGGTAGTATATTATACCCAGGTCTATATTATTTGATTATTCACCAAATCCAGATTCTACTAATTCAACTAATGCATTAACTGCTGTTTCTTCATCTTCACCAGCTGCACATATAGTTACTTCTTCACCTTTTCCAAGTCCTAAACTCATTATTCCCATTATAGATTTAGCGTTTACTACTTTCCCTTTGCATTTTACTTCTATTGTTGAAGTGAATTCTGATGCTTTCTTTACAAACATACCAGCTGGTCTTGCATGTAAACCTGTTTCATTTTTTATTACTACTATTTTTTCCATTTTGATCCTCCTGGCAAATTTAGCTTTTAATTAAATAATTAGCTTATTTTTGTTTATTAAAATCATAAATAATCAAGTTAGTGACTATTTTGACTAATTTACTTCCTGAATGATTAATTTGTAATTTATCATCCGTCATTTGCTTATTGCAAATTTGAATAACTTTATTAAAATCATAAAGTTCAATTCTATTTATATTATTTTCCTCAAGCTTTCTTTCATATACACTATAAAAAATATCTTTGTATGAAGAGTTTTTATCTATATCTAAAATTTCAACAATTTTAGGTATGATATTTTCCATTAATGTTCTTCGATTTATATCTTTTTTGATATTTAATAAATAGCATAAATCATTAATTGTATCTAAATTTAAATTACTAATTTTATTAAAGCAGTAATCTTCATTATATTTACAATCAAGGTTGAAGAAATATTTAACGCCATCATATCTTTTGTAAGCTTTCATAGTATCAAGATATCCAAGCTTAACATTAGTTTCTATATGTTCCTTATCTTTATTTAGTGAACCACCTAAATCTTGAGATGGAACTATAAGTTTTAAATTTAAATCTTTATATTTATTTATTATTTTTTTTCCAATAGAATCATTAACTAATCTAATTACTACTATATCATTATATCCCTTTTGTGCCAACATATTAATTGGTATATTATCTGAAAACATTCCATCTAAATATAATTTATCATCAAGCTTGTCCAATTGAAATATTGGAAGTGATGCACTTGCTATTAGATAGTCTGCTAGTCTTCCTTTTGGAATATCTTCTGTATAAAGTAACTTTGGAAAAATTTTGCCATCCCAATATGCTGTTGTTATTCCAAAATCTATATTAGATTGTCTAATTTTATCTTCATCTATTTTTTCTTGCAATAGTTTTCTAAGTGGACTAATATCTATGCCATTATTTTTTCTAGCTTTGTTTATTAGATCAACTACATCGTGAAAGTTCTTTGCTTTCATTTCAATATTTTTATATCTCTCATATGTATCTTCATCAATATTCATAAAACTTTTATAGTCATAATTAATCCAAATATCTTCCATAACCTTATCATCATCTTGGATAATAAGTGCTCCATTTAATGCACCTATGGAAGTTCCAGCTATACCAGTAAACTTTATCCCTAAATCTCTTAATGCTTTATATGCACCAATTTGATAAGCTCCTTTAGTTCCTCCACCTTCTAAAACAAGACCTTTTTTCATTTTATCACCTAACTTTTCATGGAGAATACATGGTTAATATATTCTCCATATATTTCATGTTATTTTATAGCCCTTTTTGAATTTACAACTTTGACTGACTTAAAAAATAATTTTTTTTCAATTGGTTTTAGTGATAAGTTGTTCATTATATAATTTTCTTCATCAACTAGATATATTTTTTTAAATCCACTCTTTAAAAAAGACATACATACTGTTCTTATATCTTCTTCATCTTCACATTCAAAGAAAGATGGAGAAACTACTAATTTATATAATGATGCTTTTTTACTTTTCATAGTCTGCTTATAAGTGTTTAAAAAACTACTTGCCTCTTTTTTACTTATAAATCCACTTACATCAATATAAACTCTCTTTTCTTCTTCGTTTATATTTATATTTATCATTTATCTCACCCCTAAATAATTCATTATTTTATTATATGAATTAAATTTAGTAAAAGTGCTATATAGTAAGTGATTCTTTAATTAATTCGTTAATTTTATTTTGCAGGAAATGGCTTTCATTTTCAAGGTAATAAATTTCCTTATTAAGGATATGTTTTTTACCTTGCAACTTTATATTATTTCGCAACTTTTCAATTTGTTTTTTTATAAAAATTATTTTTTTACCAAGGGCTTCAATTTCATCATAGTTATAATCTTTAAAAATTCTAAGTTTCATTACCTTATTAGGATAATAGTCATATACCTTATTACCCATACATTTGCCTATCATTTTAAAGTACCTATCATATATTTCACTATTTAATAGTGCAATTATATATTCATATGAGAAAACTTTTTCATATTCCTTTTTTATATAAAATGAATAAACATCAGCACTACTAAAGTTATTATTTTCATCAATGGCAAATCTATTATTTGTACTTTTATAAGGATACATTATTTTTTTTCTTTCAAATAATGATTTTTCTCTTCCCCATTGAAGTTCATACCACTTTCTCGTAGATTTTATACATTCACGTCTATTTTTTAATTTTTTCTCATATGGCATTAAACATTCTTTTACTATATAGGGATATTTATCAATATCCTTTATATCATTTGAGTATATTAGTTTTTGTCTACTTTCTTCTACTACATATTGATTTATATTTCTATTTTTTATCCAAGATTTTAAAAATTTATTATCAATATAATTTATTCTATCATCATCTTCATTTAATATAAAAGCCTTATCACATCCAGTTATAATACCCTGAAAGCTTACAGCTATATCTTCTAATATGTATTTACTTTTCTCTTGTATTTTTTCATAAATAACCTTATCTTCATCATTTAGAATAAGCCAGTTATTTTGTAGATTCTTTTGATATATACTTATTTTTTCGCACTTATTGCTATTAAGTAGGTCATCTAAATACTTATAGTTATCCATATTTACAGTATCATTAACTTTATATACTGCTACAATATTGTTTTTTACTTTTTTCTCTAAAATAGAAATTAAAGGAGCTATTCCTAAGTTTTTAAATACATTTACTCCATTCAAGTCTATAAGTTTTTTTATGCTACAATTATTTGTTAAATACTCTCTAAGTAATTTACCCGATGGACTTTCTAAAAAATATCTAGGTGTAATAAACCCTATTTTACCATCTTCTCCTAATAAATCTATAGCTTTTTTGTAAAAACAAAAGTATAAATCAGATTTATCCTTATATACTTCTTTATATTCTTCTATTAAAAACTTTTTATAATCCTTATCTAAGATTTTATGTCCTATATAAGGTGGATTTCCTATTATATAATCAAATTTAATTTTATAATTTTTCTTTAGTGCATCTTCACAGCTAATATTATTTATTATTATGGGTAGGTCTTTTTCCTTACCATCATTGGATATTTTTTTTCTATTTAAAGTAACTTTTAAAATTTTTATAGCATCTTCATCTATATCTATACCATAAATACATTTAGTTATAATATGAGTACTTATATTCTTAATATAATTTTCACCATAAGTCTTATTTATGATTTCCAGATTATTCTTTATTAAGTTATATAATATATCATAGGCTTCGATTAAAAAATTCCCACATCCACAAGATAAATCTAGTATTCTTGGTTGAGGATTTTTAATTATATCATGATTTTTTAATGTTTCGTTTAAAATATAACTTACTATTGTTTTTGGTGTATAATAAATGCCCTTTGTTTTTTTATCATATGTAGACAAACTGTCTTCATATGATTTTGAAATGTCGTAGTTATTTATATTGCTCCCCCCTTGCAAAATATTTCCCCTTATCTTGAAATTATAACACAAAAGAGCATATATTCTCATATACGCTCTTTCTCTAATTTTATTTTTTATATTTTTTACTCATTTATCAATGAATTTCCTAAATTATTTTAGTCTCCTTCTTCCATTTACAAAGGCGTTTGAATAATAATTCTACTGTATTATTTCATATTCTGTAGATGGACCTTTACGAAAGTTTAAACTTTCTGTATTAACTACTTTTATTTTATTATTTATAGAATTAGTTATATTTGCACACATATTATTTCTTATAATTTAAAAATTATAAGCTTATCAACTCCTATTGATAATTTTAATAGAGAAAAAACTCTATTATTATAAGTATATGTCCTTAGATTAGTATTTGTGTCCTATATTTATGCAAAAAAACTGCCTCTAGAAAAATAGAGACAGCTTATATTTTATAAAACTCTTCTTGCGTTTACATATGCTTTTGTATAATAAGAACTCATTTCTGATATTACAACTTGTCCTTTACTTGATGAACAATGTATAAATTGATTATTCCCTAAATATATACCAACATGACTTACATTACCATCATTTTCTCCGCTAGTGTCAAAGAATATTAAATCTCCTTCTCTTAAGTCGCTTTTTTTAACATAAGTTCCGTAATTACTTTGGTCTTTTGATACTCTAGGTAAATTTATATTTGCTGCATTTTTAAACACATAGTAAGTAAATCCTGAACAGTCAAAACTACTTGGACCTTCTGCTCCCCATACATATGGTTTTCCAAGCAATTTTTTTGCATATGATATTACTTTACTTACAGATGTTGAAGTTGATGTAGAATTATCACTTGCACTACTACTTAAATATTGACTTGAAACATATCCTGTTGATCCATTATATTTTATTTTTGACCATCCATTTGTTGTTGATATTACTTCTACTTTTGTACCTTTACTCAAACTTCCTATTATTGAATAATTTGTTCCTGCTCCACTTCTTACATTTAATGTTGTTGCAGTAACATACTTTATAGTTGTTGAGCTCGTTGTTGAACTACTACTTAAATATTGACTTGAAACATATCCTGTTGACCCATTATATTTTATTTTTGACCATCCATTTGTTGTTGATATTACTTCTACTTTTGTACCCTTACTTAAACTTCCTATTATTGAATAATTTGTTCCTGCTCCACTTCTTACATTTAATGTTGTTGCAGTGACATACTTTGTATTAGTTGATGTATATTCTCCCACATAAGAACCATAAACATATCCTGTTTTTCCACTATATCTAGCTTTTACCCATGATCCACTTTCACCTAAATATTCAATCTTATCACCTTTATTAAGCTTTCCTATTGATGAATAGTTTGTTCCTGCTCCACTTCTAAAATTTACAGAATCTCCAGTTATTACTCTATACTCAGTATCAGCAAAGACTGTACTTATTCCTGTATGTAACATTATTGATGAAGCAACCACACCTGCTAAAACATATTTTTTATTTATACTCATAAATATCTTATAACTTATTAAAGTTATAATTTACTCAACTCCTCTCAAACTATAATTTAAAATTTTATTATTTGAAATAAAAAAAACAGAATAATAATAATCTTAAATCTTACTGTAAATATTATTACAAAAATGTAACTTTTTGTCCATAAGTTATAGTATTTTTACATTATTTACATGATTAGTTTCCTAATTTTAGGACATAATAAAAGGTTAGCTTATAAATAAGCTAACCTTAAAATTTTAATACTTTTATTATTTTGTACCAGTACTTCCTATACCACCTCTATCTTCAGCTTGAAGTTTTTCAACTTCATTGAAAACTATTTTAGGTTGGTTTTCTTGGATTCTAAACTGACATATTCTATCATTCATTTCTATTACTGTATCTCTAAGAGCAAAAGCTGGCATAAACCACCAATCATTTGGTCCACAGTAAGTATTATCTACTATACCACAGTGATTTGTTTGTATTATTCCAAAATTTTTAAATGTTGAGCTTCTTGGAACTATATGTGCTTCATAACCTTCAGGTAATTCCATTGCAACTCCTAAATGTACTAATTTAAATTCTCCTGCTTTTAATTCAACTCTTTCAGCAGCTCTTAAATCTATCCAATCAGATTTTCCATCTATGTATTCTAATCTTTTTATTTCATCATTAAGATATTGAATTTTAATATTTTTCATGTCTTAATCTCCTTTTAAATTTTAAATACTTTTATATTTTACTACAATATATAATATTATGTAAGAGTATAAGAATTTAATTTGCAAATACTTGAGGGAACATCCATTCTATGATAATATTGTAAATGTTCACAAGGAGGTAGAAAATGAAACTTATTCTAGCAGAAAAACCATCTGTTGCTAAAACTATTGCATCATTTTTAGGTGCAAAAACTAGGCACAATGGATATTTTGAAGGAAATGGATATATTATCACTTATGCAGTTGGACATTTAGTTTCTTTATATGATATGAAGGACTATGATAAAGATAAATATTCTGGATCATGGAAAATGGATAACTTTCCATTTATCCCTCAAGATAAATTTAAATTTAAAGTTGAAAGTTCTAAAAAAGATCAATTTAATATAGTTAAAACTTTAATTCATAGAGATGATATTGAGTATATTATAAATGCAACAGATAATGACCGTGAAGGTGAATTAATTGCATTTTTAATTTTTCTTATGGCAAAAAATAAAAAGCCTGTAAAAAGAATTCTCGTTAATGAATGGACTCCACAGGATATTACTAAAGGCCTTCAAAATCTTAAAGATGACGAAGAAATGAGAAATTTACAAGCAGCTGGTTATACTAGATTGATAACTGACTGGTTGATTGGTATAAACTTTACATCCATAGCCACATTAAAATATGGAAATGGCAAATTATTAAATATAGGTAGGGTAATACTTCCTACAGTAAAACTTATTTATGATAGAGATATGGAAATTAAAAACTTCGTTCCAAAGACTTATTTTGAAATAGAAGGAAATTTCAGATGTAAAAATGGAGAATATAAAGGTAAATTAATAAAAAATAAAAATAGTAAATTTGATACACCCGAAGAAGCCAAAGCAATAATTGGCAGTATAACTTCTAAAGAAGCTACTATAATTGATAAAAAAGTTACAACATCTAAAGAATATGCTTCTAAATTATTCTCTTTAACTTCTCTGCAAGGTTATATTACTTCTAAATACAGTCACTTTACTTCTGACAAAGTTCTTAGCGTTTGTCAGTCTTTATATGAAGGTAAAGGTAAAGGGGGATATATTACTTATCCAAGAACAGATTCTGTATATCTAGAAGAAAGTTTAGTTGGTAAAACTGCTGATACTTTAAATAAACTAAAAAAGGGTCTTCCTTATGAAGATAAAATACAGTTTACTAAAACAAAAAGAGTTTTTGACTCTTCAAAGGTTGATAGCCATAGTGCCATCACACCAACATATATAGTTCCAACAAACTTAACACCTGATGAGTCAATTGTTTATAATGCTATAAAAGATAGATTTATTGCTAACTTTATGCCTCCAGCAGAATATGAAAATACTGAAATAAAAACAGATGTAGATGAAAATACTTTTGTTACAAAGGGTAAAGTGCTTAAGGTTAAAGGCTATTTAGAAGTGTATAACAAAGAAGAAAAAAATGATTTACTTCCAATGGTGAGCAAAAATGAAATTGTTGATGTTATAGAAATTAAACCTTTAAGTAAGCAAACTACTCCTCCTAAGTCTTATACTGAGGATACTTTACTTAAAGCTATGAAAAACTGTGGTAAAAATGTTCCTGAAGACGATACAGCTGTACTTTCTGGTTATTCTATAGGTACTTCTGCCACTCGTGCTGAGGTACTAAAAAAAATCAGTCAAGTTGGATATGTTACTAAAAAGGGTAAATCTTATTTTATTACAGAGTTGGGCAAAAACTTAGTAGAGATTTTCCCTGTTAAAGAGTTATTTGACGTTGATTATACTGGTAAGCTTGAGAAAAGTTTAAGCGATATACAAAAAGGTAAATATACTCGAAAAGAATATCTAAATAATATTATGAACTTTATTTGGAACAGTGTTAATCTAATTAAATCTGATAGCCCTAAAAAAATAAGTACAGAAAACTTTACTTATAATGCTAAAACAAAAAAATTTATCAGTGATAAAACTCCAGTAGTATCTAAAAAATCTACATCAAGTAAAACTTCTAAGTCAAGTGATGATGTATTAGGAAAATGTCCTGCTTGTGGAGGAGATGTTAGAGAGAGCCAAAAAGGCTTCTTCTGTACAAACTATAGTAATTGTAAGTATGGTATTTTTAAAGAAGACAAATACTTACAATTATTTAAAAAGAAACCTAATAAAACTATGGTAAAAAGTCTACTTAAAAATGGTGAGGCTAAGGTTAAATCCTTGAC
The DNA here is from genome assembly GCA_022782605.1 of Clostridium sp. Lineage (GTDB taxonomy): Bacteria > Bacillota > Clostridia > Peptostreptococcales > Peptostreptococcaceae > Terrisporobacter. The sequence goes on from JALFMW010000138.1 coordinate 16,326, forward strand.
TGGTAAAGATGGCAATAAATTTGATGCTTTACTTAAATACGAAAAAAATAGCAACGGATACTATAGTTGGTTAATTAAAAAAGATCAATAGATAAATAAAAAACTACCTTCATATATGGTAGTTTTTTATTTATCTATTTTAAGTCCTCAGTAATATATATATATTATAGTAATATTAAATCCCATTATTGAAAATAATATACTTATCAATTAAATGGAGGAAAATATGAAACCCAAATACTTAACATTTTTCTTATTTGTATTATCACTTATTTTAATCATAACATCACAGTCAGTCATATCTATAGAACTTATGGATAATTTATATAAAGATAAAACTTGGCTAACCTTAGGTGATAGTATAACTAAATCTGGTATTTATCAAAGTAATTTATCAAAAAAATTCAAATACATAGATAATAAGGGTGTCAATGGTCAAACTATGGCTTATCAATGTAATCATAATTCTACCTATGAACTTGGAAAAGGTATAGATTACAAAAAATATGACTTGGTTACAATATTTATTGGAACTAATGATTTTAGATATCATAAACCTCTAGGAAGTCTACAAAATATTAATTCTAATAATTTTAATGATAAAACATACTTTGGTGCTTACCAACTTTTAATAGAATATATCCAAAAATCTAATCCTAATATAGAGATTATACTTATAACTCCTATTCAAAGAGTAAAAGATGGTTTCGATATACATTACTTTAATAATGAAAATAATCAACTTATTGACTATGTAAACGCTACAAAAAAAATAGCAAATTTATACTCTCTCTCTGTAATAGACTTATATTCCGAAAGCGGAATTACAAAAGAAAATATGAATATTTATACTAGAGATGGACTTCATCCAAATGAAAAAGGTTATAAAATTATATCTCAACATATAGAGAATACTTTATTCCATATAAAAGAATAGACTTAATCCATACTATGGTTAAGTCTATTTTTATCTATCTTAGTTTTATAAATTTTTTTCTTATAATTGCAATTATATAAGCTAATGCAAATGATGCTATTATAAGAGGTATCATAATATATAAATAAGTTTCTTGTGTAAAAGTAAACCCTTTTAATATTTCTTTATATACTATTCTATCTGTAATAAATGATGCTAAATAAATGTCCAATGTTAACATTGAAATATTAGTTATATGTTTATGCATAAATTCATTCTTTATATTAGCTTTATAAAGTAACGTAAATATTAAACACCCTTGTATTAATCTTAATATAGATGTATAGTCTGTAAAAAAGTGCTTATAGACTTCACCGGATGCTACATAGTACTCAATAGAGCCTTGTATTATTATAATTAATAATAGGTATATGACATTTAAATGTGTTTTTATTTGAGGTTGGAAATCTTTGATATATTTACCTACAAAGAAATAAGTAAGTGGATATATAGATGTCCAATATGTTGGTAAATAAAATTGTTTAATAATCTTGCCATTCACTAAAGGTACCATGGATGTTAACATAATTAATATAAATATTAGTGTTTGTTTTTCTTTCTTTGAATTCAATGTATTATACATTCTATTTAAAAAAGGAATTAATAAAAATAAACCTATATATAAATCAATATACCATGAATATCTATTTCCTTTAAATTTAAAAATCAAAGAGATCCATAAGGGAATACTTGTTTCAATTTCTTTTATATGTGCTCTATATAATATAGCTGGTATAGAATATAAAATATATAAAATTAATATAGGTACTATTTTTTTAAAATATTTTTTACTTATATCAACACTGTTATTTAAATATCCTGTTGATATTAAAAATAATGGTATACATGCTAAAAACAATTGTTGTAATATTGTTTGAAAAAATAAATTAAAATTATTTAAGTTTGTTGTGTAGAATTTTGTATTTAAAAAGAAATGAACACCTATAACTGATAATATAGCTATTGATTTAACAATATCCATACCTACATGTCTAATATTTCTTATTTTTAAATTTTCTTCCACATGTTTAATCTGCTCCAAAATAATGCCTCCATATTAAAACATAGTATATTATACCTCATTATACAATTTATGTAAATTTTTTATATAAAAGAGCATAAAAAATACTGTTACTATAATCTTTAGTAACAGCATTTTTTATTTATATCTTAATTTATATTGTAGACAATTCATTATAATAGCTTATAATTTTATTTACTATACCACATTAAACAGCTTCTTTAGCAGCAAGATAAATTATTATGCCTACGCTTGCAACCCATCCAGTACATATTCCAAGTACACGAAGCTTTACAAAATATATTTAATATAATTTTGATAGTCATTTACTAATAAGTATAATATAAGTGTTTTACAAAAATATATTACATATTTGCATAAATTTTTATTAGCTCTACAGTTATATCTACAACTTTATCCATTCCTTCAACACTTATATGTTCACAAGCTCCATGATAAGCTGCTCCTCCAGTTCCTAAGTTTGGACAAGGAAGACCTTTAAAGCTTAATTGAGCTCCATCAGTTCCTCCACGTATAGCATCAACAGTTGGTTCTAATCCTACTGCCCTTATAGCTTTTTTAGCATTATCTATTAAATGCAAACATGGCTCTATTTTTTCTTTCATATTTCTGTATTGTTGTTTTATAGTAAGAGTCACTGTACCCTCACCATACTTTTCATTCATAGTTTTTTCTATATTTTCTAAGAATTTATTTCTTTCATCAAATTTATCTGCATCATGATCTCTTACTATGTAAGTTAATTTTGAATATTCTACTGAACCCATAGTCTCCATTAAATGATAAAATCCTTCATAGCCTTCAGTTGTAGAAGGTGTTTCATTTGGTAACATATCATTTATTTCCATAGCTAATAGTTGAGAGTTTATCATTATATCTTTTGCACTACCTGGATGAACATTTATACCTTTTATTTCAAATGTTGCTGTAGATGCATTAAAGTTTTCATATTCTATTTGGCCTTCTAACCCTCCATCTAAAGTATAAGCAAAATCTGCACCAAATTTCTCCACATCAAAATTATGAGCTCCTGTTCCTATTTCTTCATCTGGATTAAATCCTATACTTATTTTACCATGAGGTATATTTTCATTTTTTATTCTTTCTATGGCAGTCATTATTTCTGCTATACCTGCTTTGTCATCTGCACCTAATAAAGTAGTTCCATCTGTAGTTATTAATGTTCTTCCTTTAAATCCTTTTAAATGTGGAAAATCATTCACTTTTATTACTCTACCACTATCTCCAAGAACTATATCTTCTCCATCATAATTTTCTATTATTTGTGGATTTACATTTTCTCCACTTATATCTTCCGATGTATCTAAGTGAGCTATAAAGCCTAATTTTGTTTTATTTTCATAACCTTTTGTAGCTGGTAAAGTTCCATATACATAACATTTATCATCCACATGAGCATCTTCTATTCCTAATTCTTTCATTTCTTCAACTAATAATTTAGCTAAATTTAATTGGCGAGAAGTAGAAGGTACTGTTGCACTAGTACTATCACTTGTAGTCCATATTTTTACGTAATTTAACATTCTTTCATATGCTCTCATATTTCAATCTCCTTATTTTATAAAATTTAATTAATAGCAAAAACTGGATTCTGTAACAGCTCAGAATCCAGTTTTATTTTATATTATGATGCTTTTAATAACTATGCAATTTTACTTATATTACTTTCGTCATCATCAGCAGCTAATTTACTTAAGTTTTTATCAAGTGCAAATAATGATACTGCACAAATAAATAATATTACTGGTATTACAGTATAAACTGTTATCATATCAAATTGCTTTGTAAAGTTAAATATTGGTGCTAAATAATTAATTGAAATAATCTGCTTTATTCAATTGTAATTATAATATAACAAACGAATAAATACACCATATATTAGTGTATTTTTTTATAAATATACTATTATTCAATATTAAATTATAAAACTTGATATTTACATTCTAATTCTTCTTCATTCTGTATTATTTTATATAATACTATCATTTTATATTATGATTTTTATTTACAATTGCCTAATATTGACTTTATTCTATATGAACACTACAATTATCTTAGTTAATTAATATAACTAACTTTAAACTTACATAGGGGGATTTATTAATGGATCAAATGAAATTACAAAGAATCATCATATCAATGAAAGAAAACAACGTTCCTCAATTAATAGTTGCTGATCCAGCTTCTATATGTTATTTAACTGGACGTATGCTAAATTGCGGAGAAAGAATGCTTGCTCTTTATCTTGATGTAGAAGGTAACCATAAATTCTTCATAGGTAAATTATTTCCACAATCTACTCCAATTGAAGGAGCTGAAATAGTTTACTTTGATGATACTGATGATTATGTAGGAATGTTAGCAGATGTTATGAGAGAAAATACTGTTGTCGGTATTGATAAAGTATGGCCAGCTAAATTCTTGCTATCTTTAATGAATAAATTAAATGCTACAAAATTCATAGATGGATCATTTATAATAGACAATATTCGTCAGATAAAAGATGAAAAAGAACAAGAATTAATGAGAATTGCATCTAAAATAAATGATACAGCAATGGAAAAATTAATGCCACTTGTTAAAGAAGGTTATACTGAATTGGAAATGGCAGATAAGTTATTTGAAATGTATGCTGAAATGGATGCTCCAGAATTTTCATTCGATCCAATTATAGGATATGGTGTAAATGCCGCCGATCCTCATCATGAATCAGACAACTCTAAAGGCAAAATTGGGGATTCAGTTGTTCTTGATATAGGTTGTGTAAAAGATGGATACTGCTCAGATATGACTAGAACAGTATTTATAGGGGAAGTTTCTGAAAAAGGAAAAGAAGTATACGAAATAGTTAAAGAGGCTAACTTAAGAGGTATAGCTGCTTGCAAACCAGGAAATAGATTCTGTGATGTTGACAATGCTTGTCGTGACTATATAACAGAAAAAGGTTACGGAGAATATTTCACTCATAGAACTGGTCATTCAATCGGAATGGAATGTCATGAATTTGGAGACGTATCTTCTGTAAATGAAAATATTTTAAAACCAGGTATGATATTCTCAGTTGAACCAGGTATATACTTACCAGGTGATATTGGTGTTAGAATAGAAGACCTAGTTTTAATAACTGAAGATGGATGTGAAGTATTAAATAATGTAACTAAAGATTTAATAGTTATAAAATAAATTTTATTATAAATATGAAAGACCAAGGTTTTTAATACCTTGGTCCTTTTTATATATTTTTTATTGATTATCTTTAATTGTGTTAACAAAATAACTTTTATTTATTAATAGACTTATTTTTTATAGTTGCTTGTGCTGCTGCAAGTCTAGCTATTGGAATTCTATATGGTGAGCAAGATACATAGTTTAATCCTGTTTTATAGCAGAATTCTACTGATGATGGATCTCCTCCATGTTCTCCACATATACCTAATTTGATATTGTCACCTTTTTCTTGTCTAGCTAATGTTGCTGCCATCTTAACAAGTTTTCCAACACCATCTTGATCTAATGTTTGGAATGGATCTTTTTCTAAGATCTCTTTATCAACATATTCATTTAGGAATTTCCCAGCATCATCTCTAGAATATCCAAATGTCATTTGTGTTAAATCATTTGTTCCAAATGAGAAGAAATCAGCTTCTCTTGCTATCTCATCAGCTATTAAACAAGCTCTCGGTATTTCTATCATTGTACCTACAGTATATTTTAAGTCGACATTATTTTCTTCAATTATTTTATTTGCAGTTTCTACTATAGTATTTTTTACATTTCTAAATTCATTTATTGCTCCTACTAGTGGAATCATTATTTCTGGTTGAACATTTAAACCATACTTATTTACTTCTATAGCAGCATTTATTATTGCTTTAGTTTGCATTACTGCAATTTCTGGATAAGTTACAGCAAGTCTACATCCTCTATGTCCAAGCATTGGGTTAAACTCTGATAAATCAACTATTCTCTTTCTGATTTCTTTTGCTGGTATATTCATATCCTTAGCTAACTCATTTATTGTTTCATCATCATGTGGTAAGAATTCATGTAATGGTGGATCTAATAACCTTATATTAACTGGTCTATCTCCCATAACTTTGTATATATCAACAAAGTCTTGTTGTTGCATAGGTAGTAATTTATCTAAAGCCTCAACTCTATCTTCCACAGTATTTGATAATATCATTTTTCTAACTGCTGGTATTCTATCTTCATCAAAGAACATATGCTCCGTTCTGCAAAGCCCTATACCTTCTGCTCCAAAATCTACAGCTGCCTTAGCATCTCTTGGGTTATCAGCATTAGTTCTTACTTTCATATTTCTAGTTTCATCAACCCAGTTCATTAATTTTTCAAAATTACCAGTCATAGCAGCTTTTGATTTAGCTACATCTCCTAAATATACTATTCCTGTTGAACCATCAAGAGATATAAAATCTCCTTCTTTTAGAACTAAATCATCTTTTCTAACTTCTTTTGCAGCTTCATCAACTTTAATTTCTCCACATCCAGCAACACAACATTTACCCATACCTCTTGCAACAACTGCAGCATGAGAAGTCATACCACCTCTTGCAGTAAGTATACCTTCAGAACATACCATTCCTTCTATATCTTCTGGAGATGTTTCTTGTCTAACAAGTATTACTTTTTCTCCAGTCTTTGAAGCTTCTAATGCATCTTCTGCACTGAAGTATATTTTACCACTTCCTGCACCTGGTGAAGCTGGTAAACCTTTAGTTAAAACTGTTGCTTCTTTTAAAGCTTTATCTTCAAATTTAGGATGAAGTAATTGATCTAATTGTTTAGGTTCAATTCTCATTATTGCTTCTTCTTTAGTAATTAAACCTTCTTCAACTAAATCTACAGCCACATTTATTGCAGATGCTGCAGTTCTTTTACCATTTCTAGTTTGTAGGAAAAATAATCTTCCATTTTCTATGGTAAACTCAACATCTTGCATGTCTTTATAATGATGTTCAAGTGTTTTTACTGTATCAATAAACTGCTTATAAATCTCTGGCATTACTTCTTTTAGTGTATCTATTGGTTGAGGAGTTCTTATACCTGCAACAACATCTTCACCTTGTGCATTTATCAAGTATTCACCTAATAATTTATTTTCTCCTGTAGCTGGATCTCTTGTAAAAGCAACTCCAGTTCCCGAAGTATCTCCCATATTACCAAATACCATTGATTGTATATTAACTGCAGTTCCTAAATTATTATCTATATCATTTAGTCTACGATATACTATTGCTCTTGGATTATTCCAAGATTTAAATACAGCTTCTACTGCCAACATTAATTGTTTTTTAGGATCTTGTGGGAAGTCTTCTCCCACTTCTTTTTTATATATTGCTTTATATTCTTCAACTATTGATTTTAAATGTTCACAAGTTAAATCTGTATCAAATTTAAAATTATTTTCTTCTTTGTAGTTATCTAATACATTTTCAAATTTGTATTTTGGAACTTCCATAGCTACATCAGAGAACATTTGTATAAATCTTCTGTAACTATCGTATGCAAATCTTTCATTATTAGTAGCCTTAGCTAAGGCTATAACTGTCTTATCATTTAATCCTAGATTTAGTATAGTATCCATCATACCTGGCATTGATATAACAGCACCAGAACGAACAGATACTAAAAGTGGATTTTCTTCACTGCCTAATTGTTTGTTTAAATCCTTTTCTAAAGATGATAATTTTTCTTCTATTTGATCTATTATTTCTTGTTTTATTGTTTTGTTATTTTCGTAATAATCGTTACATGCTTGTGTTGTTATTGTGAATCCTGGAGGTACTGGTAGTCCTATCTTAGTCATTTCAGCTAAGTTTGCACCCTTTCCTCCTAATAAAGATTTCATTTCCTTACTACCTTCATTAAAGCTATAAACGTATTTAACACTCATATCTAGAATCCCCTTCACATATTTATTTACGTAAATCTTTTCAGATTTATTTAGCTGTGTGTATTTTTTTCTTTAAACCATTTTCTTTCATTATGTCTAAAACTAATCCAGCAGTTTCTTCTATTGCTTTGTTTGCAACATTAATAACTGGGCAAGATAGTTTTTTCATAACTTCCTCTGAGTAGTCAAGTTCTTCTAAAATTCTATCTAATTTTGCATAATTAGCATTACTTGATAATCCAAGTGCTTTCAGTCTAGCTTGCCTTATTTCATTTAACTTCTCTGGTGTATTTGTAAGTCCTATTATTTTTTTAGGATTTATTTCATAAACTTCCTTTGGTATTGGTATTTCAGGTACTAAAGGAATATTTGCTACTTTAATATTTCTGTTAGCCAAATACATACTAAGAGGAGTTTTTGATGTTCTTGATATACCCACTAATACCAAGTCTGCTTTTAGCACACCTCTAGGGTCTTTTCCATCATCATATTTAACAGCAAATTCTATTGCCTCAATTCTCCTAAAGTATTCTTCATTCATTCTTCTGATTATACCTGGCTCTCTTTTTGGTGGAGCTCCTATTTTATCAGATAAAATATTTATTATTTTAGACATTAAATCTATGCAATGTAAATTTTCCCTTTGACAATAGTCTTTTACTATATCACCAAGATTTTCACTTACTAATGTATATACAATTATTGCATTTTCTTTTTTGGCATTTTCTAATATTTCTAAAAGAATATCCTTGTTTGAAACATAAGGAAATCTTTTTATATCATAAGTTTCTTCCCTTATATCAAACTGAGATATAGCTGCCTTAGCAACTTGTTGTGCTGTTTCCCCTATAGAATCAGATATTGCATACAATATAAAACTCTCCATACTCTCTATACTCTCCTTCTTAATTGTCTACTATTTCTAAAAATAATCTTGTGATATTAGTTTTAGATATTTTTCCTACTACCCTCGTTTTGCCATCTATATTTTCAACTACTGGAATAGAATCTATTTCATGTTCTATTATTTTTTTAGCTACTATTATGACACTCTCTTCTTTTTCCACTGTAATTATATTTGGAGTTCTAGTCATTATCATTCCTATAGGCATTTTATTCATATCTGCCCCTCCTATAGTTGCTTTTAATAAATCTTTTCTTGAAACTATACCACATAAACTTTCTTCTTCATCTATGATAAAAATACTTCCCACATCTGATAAAAACATATTTACTATTACTTCATATAAGCTATCATCTTTTTTGGCAATTACAGGAATACTCATTATCTCCTCAACTTTTTTATTTTTTATGTCATCGCCTACTAAGTTAAGTTTATTTATTCCCGAATAGAAGTAACCTACCTTTGGTCTAGCATCTAAAATTCCTGTCATTGTTAAAATTGCTAAATCAGATCTCAGTGTGGCACGAGTTACATTTAGCATAGAAGCTATTTGCTCACTTGTTATAGGTTCACTTTCTTTTACTATTTCTATTATCTTTTGTTGTCTTTGGTTCAGTTGAATGACAATCACCTTCTTTCAATGTGCTATACTTTTTAACCGTTTCTCTTATATAGTATATTATATATTCTTGTGCACCATTATGTAAACAGATTATTTAATTATTTATGATGTATTTTTTATTAGTTTAATACATTTTATGCTTAGTTTTTACAGTATTACTTATATTAATACATACTATTTATCATTATTAATTTTATTTATCTTTCACTAAAGACTATTAGTCAAAAAGGCCTTCCTTAATTATTTTCTTGAAAAGGAAGGCTCTTTTTTATAATTTTATTTTTATTTATATACAATTTTTGATAAATCACAAATTGTAAGCATTGTACTGTAGATTTGTTTTAATAATCCTAATCTATTTTCTTTTATTGCTTCATCTTTATCCATTACCATTACATTATCAAATAAGTTATCAACTAATGGTCTTAGTGTAGCAAATGCATCTAAAGCTTCATTATATTTTTTATCTAATAGTAAACTTTCTACATTTGATTTTATTTCTTTGAATCCATTATATAATTTGATTTCTGCATCTTCTTTTAATAAGTCTTTTTTTACTATATCAGTAGTTGCTTTCTCTGCTAAAGTCGATACTCTATTAAAAGCAGTTAACATTTCAACTAGCTCATCTTTTTGAAGCCATCTATTTAACTCTAAAGCTCTTGTATGTATATCTGATATATCATTTAAGTTATTATTTAATACTGCATCTATAACATCATATCTTATTCCTAAGTCTTTGAATAAGTTTTTAACTCTTTCAACGAAGAACTCAACTATTTGAGAAGCTACTTCTTCTTTATTAAATTCTAAGTTAGAGTAGTTATCTAATGCTGCATTTATTAAGTTATTTAAATTAACAGATAATTTTCTATCTAATAATATTGAAAGTATACCTAATGCTTGACGTCTTAGAGCATATGGGTCTTGAGATCCAGATGGTTTAATCCCTATAGCAAAGAATCCTGCTATTGAATCTAGTTTATCAGCTATAGATAATGCTATACCTGTATTAGTTTCTGGTAATATATCTCCTGCAAATCTTGGAAGATAATGTTCAAATATACCTTGGCATACTTCTTCATTTTCTCCACTTACCTGAGCATAATCTCTACCCATTATACCTTGAAGCTCAGTAAATTCAAATACCATATTAGTTACAAGGTCAGCTTTACAAAGTTTTGCTGCTCTTAAAGTATTTTCTTTACTTTCAGTCATATTAAGTTCATTTAGTATAACTTGAGATAATTTTTCTATTCTTAAAGTTTTATCATAAACTGTACCAAGTTTAGCTTGGAATACAACTGTTTGTAATTTATCTACAAAGCTTTCTAATGGTTTTTTAGTATCTTCATGATAGAAGAATAGTGCATCAGCAAGTCTAGCTCTTAAAACTTTCTCATTACCTGCTTTTACTAAATCTATTCTATTTGAGTCACCATTTCTAACAGCTATAAAGTTTGGTAATAATTTACCATCTTTTAATACTGGGAAATATCTTTGGTGTTCTTTCATTGGTGTAGTTACTACTTCTTTTGGAAGTTTAACATATTCTTCATCGAATTCACCATAAAAAGCAGTTGGATATTCTACTAAGAATGTTATTTCTTCTAATAAATCTTCATCTAGCTCAACTTCTCCACCTAAAGATTTAGCAACTTCTATACATTGCTTTCTTATCATTTCTTTTCTCTTATCTTGGTCAAGTATTACAAAGTTTTCTTCTAACTTTGTTAAGTAATCTTCTAATGAATTTACTTCAAATTCACTTTTTCCTAAGAATCTATGACCTTTTGTTATATTAGATGATTTTATTCCTTCTAAATCTATTTCAAGTACATTGTCATTTAGTAAAGTAACCATCCATCTTATAGGTCTTGCAAATCTCCTGTTTCTTCCACCCCAACGCATAGCTTTAGGGAAAGTTACATTTTTTACTGCTTCAGGTAATATAGTTTTTAATACTTCACTAGTTTCTTTACCTTCTTGTCTTATTGTTCCAAATATGTATTCATCTTTTCCTACAGTTTTGAAAACAACATCTTCTTCTTTAAGACCTTTACTCTTCATAAACCCAAGTGCAGGTTTTGTAAAGTTTCCAT
>JALFMW010000309.1 GCA_022782605.1 Clostridium sp.
AATATGAAAAAAATATATAAAAGCTCCGTCCAAAGACTATTATTCTTATTTTTAACTTTAGCAATACAGATTAATATTATTTTTCTAGTTATGTTACAATTTAAAGATTATTTTTTATATTTTTATATTATTTCTTTAGCAATTGGATGTATTCTTGTTTTTTATATTTTAAATGGTAAAAGTAACCCAAGTTATAAAATTGCATGGATAGTACCCATATTAATATTCCCCATATTTGGGGGAACATTTTATCTAATTTATGGGGGAAATAAATTAAGTAAAAGAGAAAAGAAAAAAATGAAAAATCAAAATATAAAAATGAAATCATCTTTAATTCAAGATCCTAATGTATTAGATAGATTGGAAAAAGAAAGTGAGTATGCAAAAAACCAAGCTTTATATATGATAAACTATTCCAATTGTCCTATCTATGAAAATACTTATAATGAATATTTAACACCAGGTGAAGTTAAATTTGAGAAATTAGTGGAAGAGTTAAAAAAAGCAAAACATTTTATATTCTTAGAATATTTTATTATAGAAGAAGGAATTATGTGGAATACAATTTTAGAAATACTTAAAGAAAAAGCCAAAGAAGGTGTGGATGTTAGAGTAATATATGATGATGTAGGTTGTGTAATGAAATTACCATATAAATATGGTGATAAGTTAGAAAAATACGGAATAAAATGCAGAGTATTTAACCCCTTTATTCCTATATTTACAAATAGACTAAATAATAGGGATCATAGAAAAATAGCTGTAATAGATGGATATGTGGGATTTATGGGTGGAATTAACTTGGCAGATGAATATATTAACGCTTTTGAGAAATACGGTCATTGGAAGGATGCAGCAATACTACTCAAGGGAGAAGCTGTATTTAACTTAACTGTCATGTTTTTAACTATGTGGGATTTTATAAATAATAGCGATGATGATTATTTAAAATATAGACCAGAAAACTTTACTAATGAAAAATATTTATCTAAGGGATACGTTCAACCCTTTGATGATAGTCCCTTAGTCAATGAGCCTATTGGAGAAACTGTATATTTAAATCTTATTAATAAGGCAAAAAAATATATTTATATTAATACACCTTATTTAATTATAGATAATGAAATGGCTACAGCTTTAAAGATTGCAGCAAAATCTGGAGTAGATGTGAGAATCGTAACACCTCATATTCCAGATAAATGGTTTGTTCATGCTGTTACAAGGTCTTATTATCAATCTTTTATTAAGGATAATATAAAGATTTACGAATACACACCAGGATTTATGCATTCAAAAACTTTTGTAGTAGATGATGAATATGCAGTTGTGGGGAGTATAAATTTAGATTTTAGAAGTTTATATCTTCACTTTGAGTGTGGTGCATGGCTTTATAAAACAGATAGTGTATTAAAATTAAAAGAAGATTTTTTAGATACTTTAGAGTTATGTCAGAAAATAAGCTTACAAGATTGTGAAAATGTTAAATGGCCTGTGAAATTTGGTAGATTAATACTTCGTATGTTCTCACCTTTGCTTTAATAAAATATAATATGAAAATTATTATCATATAAAGAGACCCTCCTAGATTAACTTAGGAGGGTATTTTACTTACTAGGACATTATATATTTTAAAAATATAAATGACTATATAGTAGAGTAAATTACATAAACGCACATATTATAAGACAGTAACTTATAATAGACAAAAATAATAAAAACGTGTATTATATATTGGGTGAAATAAAGTAGAGGAGGTAAATATATGCCAAATGATTTAATTAACTCAATAGAAAATATGAGCTTTAAAAATATGACTATAGAAAAAATGATAACAAAACTAATAGATTGGTCTTTTACTAGTGGAGTTAAATTGATAGTAGGTATTTTAGCTATAGTAATAGGATTTAAAATAATCAATAAATTATCAAAAAGATTTATTGATTTTGCAGAAAAAAGAAATGTGGATATGACTTTAGTTAAGTTTATAAAGTCATTTATAAATTATTCACTAAAAATACTTCTTATATTAGTTATAGCTGGAGGATACTGGGATATACAATTATCAGGTCTTGCAGCCATAGTAGCATCAGCAGGGGTTGCCATAGGTCTTGCTCTTCAAGGAAGTTTATCTAACTTTGCAGGAGGATTTATAATTTTACTACTTAGACCATTTAAAGTAGGAGATTATATACAAACGGGAGCATTTGAAGGTGCTGTTGAACAAATAGGAGTTTTCTATACTACATTAACAACAGTTGATAATAAGGTGGTTTTAATACCAAATGGACCTTTATCAAATGGAAGTTTAATAAACTATTCAACAAAAGATACAAGAAGAGTTGACTTAATATTCTCTGTAGGGTATGAATGTGATATATTAAAAGTTAGAAGAGTATTAAATGAAATAGTTGAGAAAAATCCATTAATATTAGATTATCCAGAGCCTTTTGTTGGTTTATTTGAACAGGGAGCAAATTCACTAAACTTTGCTGTAAGAGTATGGGTTAATACACCTGATTACTGGACAGTTTATTTTGATTTATTAGAACAAGTTAAGATAAGATTTGATCAAGAAGAAATATCTATACCATACCCACAAATGGATTTACATGTAAAACAAATAATAAAATAATTATGAAGATCACAGAAATGTGGTCTTTTTTATTTTACTTATTTAAATGAGAAAGTAATGATTTTAATATAAAAAATTCTTAAGATTATATTAAAATTACTCATATAAGGATTTGAATAAAACTTAATATGATATAATAAATACAATAAGTTTTATATATTAAAAAGGAGAGTATTATGGAATTTATTCAAAGCATATACAATATAGTAAATGATTATTGGATATTGTCTATTGCAGTTGGATTAATAAGTGCATTTGTGGAAAGTTTTTTACCTATATTACCATTAGTAGCAATTGTTACAGCAAATGCTGCATTATTTGGCATGATTCCAGGATTTGTAATATCATGGTTAGGATCAGTATCGGGAACTATATGTTTATTTTGGGCAGTAAAAAAACTTAGTTATGGGAAGTTTGTAAAGTTTTTAAAAAATGAAAAAGTTGAAAAGGCCATAGATTGGGTTGAAGAAAAAGGATTTAAGTTATTATTTTTAGCTTATGCTTGTCCATTTTTACCAGCATGTGTAATAACCATATCGCAAGGACTTTCGAAAAGAGACTCAGCTGATTTTATATCTGCAGTAGTAGCTGGAAAACTTGTTATGTTTTTTATAATTAGTTATATAGGAAAAGATATTATAGGATTTATAACAAGTCCAATAAAAGTACTAACATTGGCGCTAATAACTTTTATAGCATGGAAAATAGGAAACAAACTTAACAAAGACTTGGAAGATTATGAGCATAAAAAAATAAATGAAGATTAGAATTATCTATTCTCCATTTATTTTTTACTTATATAGGTCTAAGACTTAGACGTTGGCGATATGAAATGATTCGCTCACTCAGTGGCTTAAGTGAAGCGAACTTTTTATTTTGCTCCCATAATACCTGATACTAATATATCTATATTACAATTTAAAAAATAATTATTAATATCAACATCTTCTAAAGCAGATTTAATGCTATATTCATTATGCTTAACATTTCTTAACTTATTCTCAATAAATGAAATATCTTCTTTTCCAAAGAAATCACCGAAGAATTTTATATCTTTTATTAACCCATCATGAACATCTAAACTAAATTCCACATTTCCACCAGGATATTTTAATTCATTATAAAGGGAATATTTAGGAGAATATCCAAAGTTCCATTCCCATGTACTGTATTTTTCTTCTACTAATTTGTTTATTGATTCAACATCTTTATCATTTAATTCATAAAAATGACTATTTTCATCTCTTTTATTTATAAAATCCATTAAATAATCTTTAAATTCTAAAACAGTCATTTTTTTATCTAAATGACTACTAATATTAGTAACACGTGATTTAACAGATTTTACACTTTTACCTTGGAATTTTGAAGGTTTAACTTTTAATGCATTGGATAAATCATTAATTTCAGATGAAAATAAAAGTGTACCATGATGCATTACTTTATTTTTATAATTATACTGAGCATTTCCCGAAAATTTCTGTCCATCAATTAGTAAATCATTTCGACCTGAAAATTCAGCATGAACATTTAATTCTTTAAGAGCTTCGACAATGGGCATTGTAAATTTTTTAAAATCACTAAAACTATTATCATTACAAGAAATAAAAGTAAAGTTAATATTACCTAAATCGTGAAATACTGCTCCACCGCCAGAGAGTCTTCTTACTACTTTAATATTATTCTCTTTTACATAATCATAATTAATTTCAGATAATGTATTTTGATTTTTACCAACTATAATTGAGTTTTCATTTTGCCATAAGAGAAATATATCTTCATTAGTATTTTTTAAAAAATATTCTTCCATTGCTAAATTAAAATAAGCATTAGTGTTAGTATTATTGATTAATAACATGATTACTCCTCCATAGTATTTTATAATAAATTATTCTTCTATAATTTGACAGAATGTAATAATATCCTCTAGTAAATTAAAAAAATATATTTTTAGCAAGAAAGTTTTATAAATTATAAAAAAGAAAATAAAGGATTTATTATAGAAAAGAGGAAGATTAATAATAGTCTATATGTGAGGGGGAAAAGATTTTGAAAAGAATAGTTTCTATATTTATTTGTGCAATACTTTTTAGTTTAATTGGATGCAATAAATCAGAAAATGACAAAATTACAAGTAATTTTTATGATAATAGAGAAAATGATAAGATAGAAATATATTCAGATACTAATTCAAAAGAAGTAAAAGATTTATTAAAATCCTATGGAAAATCCAAAAATTTAACAGTGGAGAAAGCAGGTAAAAGAAATATAGTAGTAATAGAAAATGAAAAGTTTGTAAAGAATGAAAATCTATGGAATGATTTTTACGAAAATATTAAAAATAAAAAAGAAGATAGTATATTAATTCTCCAATATACACAACAAAATGATCCAATCTTAACGTATTTATCATATAAGGATGATAAATTTTTTATGATAGAAGATGACTCTAGAGACCAGTATAGAGAATCAAAAGAAAGGGATTATTATGAATATACTTTTAAATATCTAAAAATGTTTGAAGAAAATAATAAAATATATGTATATTTATTAGATGACGATGAAATTACTTTAGATAAACTTAATTACTCTCTTTTAAGTTCAAAAGTTTCTGAGTGGATACCTTATGGTTTTGTATTTTATTACAGTAAAATATAATAAAAAGTATATATAAAATACAAAAAATATATTGTTTTTTACAAAAATATATAATATACTATAAAAAAACAACAAGTGAATATATAGGTAGAGGCGCGAAATTTATCAGTATTAATAATGAGGTAAGCACGATGACTTATTAAGAAAGGAAATTTTGCCGAAGTATATAACTGATGCTTTAAGGTTATATAACTGGGTGTATATAGAATATATATGCAACTGTCACTAGTTTTAGTGTTGAGCTATCATTGAGAAGAACTAATATTATTTTTTAGCGTTAAATTTACACCTTGATAAGCTTTATCAAGGTTTTTTTTATTATTAAAAATAGCAAAGCCCTAAATATTCACAAATAATTATAGGGGGAAAATAAAATGAACAAAAAAAATGCAAGATTATTTTTAATTACGACAATGTTATTTATAATGTCAAGTGTATCCGCTTTTGCTGCAGAAACAGATATAGCTACAGTGAATGCAGAGAAATTTGGAGTACTTACTATACTTCCACCATTAGTTGCTATAGTTTTAGCTTTTGCAACTAAAAATGTTATAGTATCTCTAGTTCTTGGAGTAATGTCAGGTGGTTTTTTACTTAACTTAAATGGAATGAATGTATTTTCAGCTTTATTTAGCTCATTTTTAGATTTAGTTGATAGAGCAATAGCTGCTTTAGCAGATCCATGGAATGCAGGTATAATTCTTCAAGTTTTAGCCATAGGAGGAGTTATAAACTTAGTTGCTAAAATGGGTGGGGCAAAAGCCATAGCTGAAGCTTTAGCAAAAAAAGCAAAAAATGCAAGAAGTGCTCAGTTAATAACATGGGCATCTGGACTTTTAGTATTCTTTGATGACTATGCTAACTCTTTAATAATAGGACCTATGATGAGACCTGTTACAGATAAAATGAAAATTTCAAGAGAAAGACTTGCCTTTGTAATAGATGCAACAGCAGCACCAGTTGCAGGACTTGCCATAATATCAACATGGATTGGCTTAGAAGTTGGATTAATAGGAGATGGATTTAATGCTATAGGAGTAGAAGCAAATGCATTTAGTGTATTTTTAAATACTATTCCATTTAGATTTTATAATATTTTAATATTAGGATTTATAGTATTAACAAGTATTATGTTAAAAGACTTTGGACCAATGAGAGAAGCAGAATTAAGAGCTAGAAGAGGAGAATCAAAATTAGCTTCTAGCAAAGAAATAGATGAAAAAATAAGTAGTGAACATAGTGATTTAGAACCACTACCAGGTGTTAAACTAAATATATGGAATGCAATAATACCAATAGGTATATTAATAGTTGGATCATTATTTGCATTTTATTATAGTGGATATCAAACAATACTTTCAGGTGATGATGCTACTTTAATAGAATTAGTTAAAAACTCACCTTTATCATTTGTATCAATAAGAGAAGCATTTTCTAATGCAGATGCATCAGTAGCTTTATTCCAAGCAGCATTATTTGCAGGTATAGTTGCTTTATGCATGGGTGTTAATAAAAAAATATTCACAGTATCTCAAGGTTTAGAAATGTGGGTAGATGGAATGAAAACTTTAGTAATTACATGTGTAATATTAATATGTGCATGGTCACTTTCATCAGTAATAAAAGAACTGGGAACTGCTAAATTCTTAGTAACATTATTATCAGGATCAGTACCAGCATTCTTACTACCGAGTATAATATTTGTATTAGGTGGAATAATATCATTTGCTACAGGAACATCATTTGGAACAATTGGTATACTTATGCCACTTACTATACCACTTGCTCACTCTATAAACCCAGAAATGTCTTATATAGTAGTTTCTATAAGTGCAGTGCTTACTGGTTCTATATTTGGAGATCACTGTTCACCAATATCAGATACAACAATACTTTCATCTATGGGTGCAGGATGTAATCATATAGATCATGTTAGAACACAAATGCCATATGCATTATTTGTAGGTGCTATAGCTATATTATTTGGTTATATACCAGCAGGATTTGGACTTCCTATTTATTTAATAATGCCAGTTGCATTTATTGTAATGTTTATAGGAATACAAATATTCGGTAAAAGTGTAGATATAGATGAAAATGAAGAAACTTTAGTAGCATAAATAAAAGCCATTACAAAATGATTTAAGTCATATTGTAATGGCTTTTTCTATTGAATAATTTTAATCTATTTATTAAGAATTTTTTTAGAAAATAATTTATAAAACGTATTTTTAAAGTAATCTAAGTAAATACAGTAGCATAAGTGACAAAGAGGAATTATATATAAGAATATGGCATAGGGTATAAACTTAAAATTGCTAATATTTAGTACAGCAGTTGGAATTAATGCTGCTATACACCAAGGAACAAGTGCAGAAGTTACGATAGCTGAATCTGAAAACTCCATAGCCATATCATCATTATTATAATGCTCATAAGTATTTCTAAGTATTTCTATTGTTAATATAAATGCTATAGTTTGGCTACATCCAATGGCTGCTATAACTAATCCTAGGAAAAGTGTAATTAAAAATCTTTTAGTGCGATTTAAATTAAACTTATGTAAATAATTTTCAAATCCAGCAAATATATTTAATCCATCAAAAAATCCAGTCAAACAACAAGAAATTATAATTATATAACAAGTTTTTAACATAGATAATATTCCCCCACCCTTGATTATATCTGATAAAGAGGAATTAGCTGTATATCCAAATATCATGTATTTTAATAAGTCAAAAAAGTTAGTTTTTTGTATAGCTAGACTGATAATTATGGCACTTATTACACTTATAGTAATAGATTTAGTAATAGGAACTTTTTTTAATGAAAGTAAGATTACTATTAGAGCAGGAATTAACAGGAGAAGATTAATATTAAAATATTTGAATAAATCATTTGTCAGTGAATTGTCTACAGATATTAAAGGATTTTTAAGTGAAAAATAAAAATAAAAAATTATGCATATGATAGTTGGAATTATACCGTAAATAAATACTTTTTTTACATAACTAAATAATTCTACATTGGTTAAATTACAAAGTAAAAGTAAGCTTGATGATAAAGGAGAGCATCTATCTCCGAAATAAGCACCAGAAATTATGGCACCACCAACAAGATTTAAATTTAAATTAGAAGATTGAGCTATTATTATAAGAGGTATGCCAATAGCACTTACAGTGCCAAAGGAAGTACCTATTAAAAATGATGTGATAGATGTTATTATAAAGCAAAATAAAATAAATAAATTGGGGTTTATATATTTTAAAGAGTAGTAAACTATGGCAGGGATTGTTCCGCAAGATAGCCAAGTACTAATTAAAATAGAAATTAATAATAAAATATAAATTATTGGTAAAGACCTTTTTGATTCAGCAATATATAAACTAAATAAATCCTTTATACTTTTATTTCTTTTTAAACCAACCAAGGAAAATAATAATAGAGAAATCGTTAATCCATATCCAAGAAATATATCATTAGAAACACTAAATACAAGCATAGCAATAGTAAAAAGAATAATTAAAAAAATAACCATATTAATGTCCTCCTATAATATTAAATTATAATTAAATTATAGATGAATAATATTAGAAATAGAATTAAATGATATAAGAAAATATTTGTACAAGTTAAAAAATAAAAAACAACCATAACTTATTGCTAAATTATGGTAAGTGATATATACTCATATTAAATAAGTGAATATTTAAGGTAGAGGTGCAATTTTTATTAGTAACAATAAGGAGTTAAGCAACGAAGATTTATTGTGAAAGGAAACATTGCCGAAGCAGATAACTGAAGCTTTAAGGTTATTTGGCTGGGGGTATATAGAACATATATGCCACTGTCACTAAGAAATTAGTGTTGAGCTATCAAATGGATTTGTAACTTTGTATTATTATGACCTTGGTGCTCTTACACCAAGGTTTTTTTATGAAAAACATAGCCCTTACTATATTCACTAAAAAAATTAGGGGGAAATAAAATGAAAAAAAGAAATTTTAGACTTATTTTAATGACTACTATGTTATTCATAATGACAACAGCATTGTCATTTGCAGATGAAGTTGATGTGGCAGGTCAAAATGCTGCAAAATTTGGAATATGGACATTGATACCACCACTAGTAGCTATATCTTTAGCTTTTATAACTAAAAA
>JALFMW010000312.1 GCA_022782605.1 Clostridium sp.
GATGTTATAGAAATTTATAAAATAAGAAGTCATATGGAGTTTTTAGTTGCAACTGAGGCCATGAAACATATACAACAAAGCGATGCTGATAAAATATATAAATTATTAGATCAAACAGAAATTGCTAATAAAGAAAACAATTTAGAAGAAGTTGTTCGTCTATTCAGTTTATTTAACACAGAACTTTATGCACTAAGTAAAATGAAAATATTACCAAATATAATATCTACTCTAAACAATTATCTTCATAAATTTAGAAAAATATCTATTGCAGACAAAACTAGAAGAGAAAAAGCAATCGTTGAACACAGAGAGATTACCAAAGCTATTGTTAATAAAGATAGAGATTTAGCTGAAGTCATAATCAAAAAGCATCTTTACGACTCTTTAGACGTGGTTTTATTAGAAATCTCAGAATAGATACTTTTAAATCATCATTAAAAGCTTTTCATTTTTCAATAATAGCTTTTATATAAAAATATCAAAAGGAAGTATTTTACCACTTAAAATTCATGGTAAAACACTTCCTTTTATTAATATATTATATAATTTATTTCATTTTATTTCTGTTGAAGTTTATTAAACATCCAGCTTTAACTATTTTTCTTTCATCTGGAGTCATATCAGCAATATGAAGATTAAATTCTTTAACTTCTTTACCTATTACATATGCAGGTATTTTTGTAATATCTCCATCTAATATATTTTTAATATTTGGTACATATATATAGTCATCTACTTCAAATACTGGCGCTTCATCTAATAAGAATGGTATCATACCCCAGTTCATTAGGTTTGATCTATAACGCTTAGTAGCATATTCTTTAGCTATATTTGCGATTCCTCCTAATACTCTTTGACAAGATGCAGCTTGCTCTCTAGCAGAACCATCTCCTGGTTTAACTGCATAAACAACACTTCCAAGTCCAGTATCTAAAGCATTTACATTTTCATTACCAGCTATTGTTCTTATTTTATTAAATACTTCTTCTAAATCAGTATCTATAGTTGTTGGGTCTACACCTTCAACTCTAGCCTTTTCTAATTTGTTAACTGCTTTAGCTCTTTCCACATACTTAGGATCCCTTCTTGATAAAGTAAACTCAGCAAGTCCTAAAGGATTTGAACGATAAGAAGATGTTTCTCCCGATGGTATTAATTCATCAGTTGTAGTTACTGGGTCTTCTATTAAAGATGATACTTTCATTAATATATTTTCAGTTAACGGGCTCATTTCTGGCCAATCTTTTATGTTTGGTCCATATTTTAATTCGTTATCTTGGTATATTTTAAATCCATTGTAAACTCTATTTTCATAAGAAGTTGGATTAAACTTTATTTCTTGTTCTTTATATTCAACATCTAATGCTGTGGCTGGAGTTAATATACCACCATTAGCTGCAGTAGCTGCTATACTTCTAGCATCCATAAGTGCAACTGAAGATATTTGTCCCTTTCCTGGTTTTGAACCTTCTCTGTTAGGGAAGTTTCTTGTTACATGTCTTATACTAAGCATTCCATTTGCTGGAGTATCTCCCGCTCCGAAACATGGTCCACAAAATGCTGTTCTTATTGTTGCTCCTGCTGCCATCAACTCTGATATAGAACCATTTTGAACAAGTTCCATCATTACTGGTTGAGATGATGGATATACTGATAATGAGAATTCATCATTTCCACAACTGTGTCCTTTTATTATTGATGCTGCATCCACTATATTGCTGTAAGTACCACCAGCACATCCAGCTATTATACCTTGTTCAACCCTTAATTTTCCATCAACTATTTTATCTCTTAATTTAAATTCTATATTAGGGTTATCTATTATTTTAGCCCCTTCTTCTTCTGTATATTTTAATATCTCTTCTAAATTTTCATTTAATGTTTCTATTTCATAAACATTACTTGGATGGAATGGTAGAGCTATCATTGGTTTTACTTCACTTAAGTTGACATATACCATACCATCATAGTATGTTACTTTTGCAGGATTTAATTCTTTATAATCTTCTGGTCTATTATGAGCGGTTAAGTATGCTTTAGTATCTTCATCAGTTCTCCATATAGAAGTTAAACAAGTAGTTTCAGTTGTCATAACATCTATACCATTTCTGTAATCTATTGAAATATTTGATATACCAGGTCCTACGAATTCCATTACTCTGTTTTTAACATATCCACATTCAAACACTTTCCCTATTATAGCTAAAGCTATATCTTGTGGTCCAACACCTGGATGAGGTTTACCACTTAAGTAAATAGCAACTACCTTAGGATAATCAATATCATATGTATCGCAAAGAAGTTGTTTAACTAATTCTCCTCCACCTTCTCCTATTGCCATAGTTCCAAGCGCTCCATAACGAGTATGACTATCTGATCCTAAAATCATTTTTCCACAACCAGCCATCATTTCTCTCATATATTGGTGTATAACTGCCATATGTGGTGGTACGTATATTCCTCCGTATTTCTTAGCTGCTGATAATCCAAACATATGGTCATCTTCATTTATTGTTCCACCTACTGCACATAGAGTATTATGACAATTTGTTAATACATAAGGTATTGGGAATTTTTTAAGACCACTTGCTTTAGCAGTTTGTATAATTCCTACATAAGTTATATCATGAGATGCCATTGCATCAAATTTTATTTTAAGTTTATCCATATTATCAGAAGTATTGTGAGATTCTAATATGGAATAAGCTATTGTTCCCCTTTTAGCCTCTTCTATACTTGGTACATTTTCCACTAAAGAAGAGAGTTTATCTTTTTCATTTGCTTTAACTATTTCTTTTCCATCTACTAAATATACACCACTATCATACAACTTTACACTATCATATGTTTTTATCATTTTATCTCCCCCCATATCTAAGATTTAATTTAATTTTATATCACTTTGCATACATAGACAAATGCTAAAATACAATGGCACACATATTTATTTTACAAACACAATTGTATTGAGTAAAAAAATAACAAAAGTGTAGCTAAGTTTATTTTTAAACTCATCTACACTTTTTTATTTTAGTATATATTCTTTACAATTTGTTACACTATACCATTCACATTCATTACATATATCATCAAAAACTTCTTCATTAATATTATCATAAACTTGATTTTCCAAATCTTTATATGAAAATATGCCTTCTTTCAAATTAAAATATTTTATTACTTTTAAATCAAGTAAACTCACTTTTTCTTGTGAAGTACATATATTCTCACC
This sequence comes from Clostridium sp., assembly GCA_022782605.1. Lineage (GTDB taxonomy): Bacteria > Bacillota > Clostridia > Peptostreptococcales > Peptostreptococcaceae > Terrisporobacter. The sequence goes on from JALFMW010000312.1 coordinate 3,236, forward strand.
CTGCTTATTAGGACATTTCTCACAAAGACTATCTGTACTAAAAATCATTTCTACTTCTTTTCTTTCATCATTTATATTCTCAACTTGAAGAAATTCATTTGTAACTTTAAGTTCTTTAATTACTTTTTCTATTCTTATTTTAAATTCTTCACTATATCCACTTCCAGTATATGCTCTCATGCAAAGTACGTGGTGAGGTCTAATTTTAAACATATTTTTCTCCAATTTAATTTCTAATTATTATTTTAGTTAACCTTATACTTATTTTTAGTTTCTATTTATTTTATAGTTTAAAATAAACAAATGTCAATCTTATTATATATTTTCATATTAAATTATTCCTTCTTCTACAACTTTCTTACCTTCTAATTTTATAATTCTGTCACTGGTTAAAATTGATGATAATCTATGAGAAATAGAAAGTACAGTTCTTTCACTAGAAGCATTTCTTAGAACTTTAATAATTTTTTCCTCAGTTTCCGAATCCAAGTTGGCTGTTATCTCATCAAGTAACATTATTGGTGGTGATGTAACTATAGCTCTAGCAATTGATAGAAGTTGGCGTTGTCCTTGAGAAAAAAGGTTTGGTGAAGCTAAAGTATCATAACCTTTTTCTAAAGTAAGTATATAATCATGAAGGCCTACAAATTTCATGGCATTTACAATTTCTTCATTTCTTATTTTTTCATCTTTTAAACTAATTTGATCTGATACACTACCTTCTATAAAAGAAAATGATTGCTCCACATATCCAAATATTTTTCTTTTTTCATAATTAGGAATTTCACTTATCTTTACACCACTTAGCGTTATTCTACCATTTGTTGGTTCCAAAAGTCCCAAAATCAATTTAAATAAAGTTGTTTTTCCTGCTCCTGTTCTACCTGCAAAAGTTATACTTTCCTTATATTTTATATCTAAATTAATATCGTTTAAGATATCTTTATTTTTTTCATAGTGGAAGTTGACATTTTCAAATTTAATATTTAAATTACCCTCTTTCACTATTCTTTCATAAGTTAAATCAGAATTTTTGCTTGTTTCTTCCTTTTCATTTAAAAACTCATCTATTCTATAAATCCCAGCTATGGACTGTTGTATATTTTGAAGTTCCATACCTAAGTTTTCTATAGGTGCAAAAATATTATTTATTAGCTCTATGGCAGCTGCTACACTTCCTATGGAAATTCCTAAAAATGATATATAATCACTTGATAGTATAACTACAATGGCAACCACTGTAGATCTCATAATCAAAATTATGGGAGAAAAAATTGAGTCGTAAAAGTTTATTTTATCCATTGCTTTATAGCTATCTTCTAAATAGTTTACATATTTTTCTTCCATATATTTTTCCTTAGCAAAGGATTTAATCATTTCAATATTATTAATACTTTCCGGTATGTGATTGTTAACCTTGGCTGTTAATACACGATAAAGTCTTTGAGCTGTAAGCATTTTCTTTTGAAAAAACCTTGTTAAAAAGTATACAATAGGAATTATAAACAAAACTAAAGTACCTAATTTATAACTAAATAACCATATTGATATAACTATCCCCACAATTTTAAAACAGTCTACTATCATACTTACTATGCCACTGGTAAAAAGTGAGCCAACAGCTTCTACATCATTTGAAAAACGGGAAACTATAGAGCCACTTTCATTAGTTGATAAATATCCTATTGGTATTTTCTCTAATTTCTTCATCATTTCTTCTCTTATTTTTCTAATAATTTTTTGACCAAATATAGTCATAATTCCTTCTTTTGCAAAATTAAAAATTCCAAGAAGTACTATACTTCCAAAGTATAAAAATGCAGGGAATATTAAATTCTTTTTTCCAACACTAAAGTAATCATCTATTATATATTTTAAAATTTGTGGCGTTGCTAAACTGAATATTATGACAGCAATTATTATAAAAAAAAGGAAAAAAGATAGGCTTTTATATTTTTTAAAGACATTCATTATTATATTTACAACTTTACTGTTTATTTTATTACTTTTCACCTTAATCACTTTCCTTTCTCTGTTGTAATAAGTAGAGTTGATTATATAATTTAGAGTTTTCAATTAGTTTTTGATGATTACCATATTCCAAAGTTTTATCTTCATTAATTAATATGATTTGATTTAAATACTTAAAAATTGCCAGCCTATGAGAAATCAATAAAATCAAACAGTCACCATAATTTGCTCTCAAATTATCTATAATATTTTTCTCAGTTTTCATATCAACAGCAGAAAATGGATCATCTAAAATCAGTATTTTATTTTTATGATAGAGTGTTCTAGCCAAAGCAATTCTAGCTTGTTGTCCACCACTAAGTCTTACTCCTCCATTTCCAACTAAAGTTTCTATACCATTTTCCATAGATTTTAAATCTTCATCAAAACAAACCATTTTAAGAACATGAGATATATCCCCATCATCTCCCATGGTAATGTTATTATAGATTGTATCCGATATAAGATGAGCATCATGTCCCATATAAGAAATAATTTTGCTTCTTTCATATTCACTATAATCTCTCAATTCTTTGTTATCTATTTTTATGCTGCCTTCATAATTTATATTTCCTAAAAAAACTCTTCCTAAAGTTGATTTTCCGCATCCTATTGGCCCTGTTATTCCCACAATATTATTTTCTCTTGCTTTAAAATTAAGATTTTTTATTATATAATCACTACTCTTATCATATTTTAAATATAAATTTTCAATTTCTAATTTTGTTTCTTTACTGATTATTCCTCTAGTTTTATCAATTTCTTTGTACCCTTTTAAAAATGATTTTATTCTCTTCCATGAAACTGATGATTTTTGAATAGTATTAAATAGTCTAGCAATTCTACTAGCTTTAGCTGCCATAATAGTAAATATTGATATATATGCTGAAAAAACTCCCACCGTAAAACTACCTTCATACACTTTCTCTCCTGCCATAATTATTACAAATACAATTCCTCCCATGGCAATTACATTGTAAATAGGTTGCATAGCATTTTCCCAAATATTAGCCACAATTGCCTTTTTCTCAAAATCCTCCAATTCTTCTTCATATACAACTCTATTATCAGCCTCTCTACCATAAAGCCTATATAAAATTGCATTGTCAATTCTATCATAAGTAATGTCTGATACTTGAGATAATTGACTTCTATAAGCCTTAGTAAACTTGAAGATTATTTTTTTCATTTTTTCTGCAATAAAAACAGCTGCTGGTATAAATATACAAGCATAAAGTGTAATTTTCACATCATATTGTAAAAGTGTAACTAGATATGTAATGAACAATACTCCTGTATCAAAAACTTCTGTAGTTGATTTTCTCATGCCTTCCACACAAACATCCACATCAGAGATGGCTTTAGTCATAAGACTTCCCATATTTTCATCATTTAGCTCTTTTTCTTCTTTATGTAAAATATTATTGTAAATCATAAATCTCATAGTTGCAGTTGTTGCATTGGCAAATTGCCTTACATAGTACCTCTTCAAATATCTAAAAAACTGTACCATACCTATGATAAATATAAAAGTCAGTGATAACTTTATTAAATTATTAAAGTTTACTTTTGCTATTAAGGCATCTATTAATTTTCCTTGATAAATAGGTCTTGCTACCATTCCTACATCATATAAGATTCCAAATAGTGTAAGTAAGATTACTGATTTTTTTTCTTTTATCCAGTAATTTTTAATTTTATCTGGATTTTTTATGGCTTTAATTGGACTATTTCTCATAGATTGCCCCCTATAAATTTATATTTATAGTATGATTTTAGCATAGTTTTATATGAAGTTTTTCCTGCATGTATTGTAAAATAATTATTTTTTAGATATTCAAAACTTCCTTTTTAAACAACGGAGTATATATCCACTATTGTATATTGTTAGTAAAATATATTATAATTTTGATTGTAGATTTATTATAATATCGGGTGGTGAATATAATGTTTAATAAATTATATAAAGATTTACTTAAAAAAGTTGAAGAGGGAAATCAATGCGTAATGCTTACTTCCCTAAACGCTCAAGATGATACAAGTGGAGAAATTAAAGAAAAAATTATTCTAACTAGAGATGATGCAAACAATAAAACATTTTCTTTAGATGAAAAAATATATCAAGGTATTCATAAATCTTTTGTGGGGGAAGAAATTATTACTGTTCATCTAGATAATAATGAGATTGTTTTAATTGAACCTTATTTCCCAAAACCAAGACTACTAATCTTTGGTGGTGGACATATTGCAAAGCCTTTATCAGAATTTGCTCATAGAGTTGGTTTTTCTGTTACTGTTGTTGATGACAGACCATATTTTGCAAATACCCAAAGATTTCCTCATGCTGATAAAGTAATTTGTGAAGATTTTTCAAAATCCTTTGATAGTATTAACTTCAAAGATACTGACTTTGTAGTCATTGTCACAAGAGGACATAGACATGACAAACTTGTTTTAAAAAATGTAATTAATTATGATTTAAAATACATCGGTATGATTGGTTCAAAACGTAGAGTAAAAGGTTTGAAGGAAGAATTAATTGAAGAAGGATTCTCTGAAGATGCTTTACATAATGTAAATACACCAATTGGTATGGATATTATGGCTATCACTCCAGATGAAATTGCTATTTCCATAGTTGGTGAACTTATTTCATATAAAAATAGACGTATTGTAAACAACAAAATCATAAAACACACTTATCCTGAATTTGACACTCAACTCATATCAAGTATCAATAATGATGATAATACTCCAAAAGCAATTTTAACTATTCTTTCTTCTAAAGGTTCTGTTCCAAGAAGAGCTGGTGCTAAAATGATTACTTATCTTGATGGTAGAACAGTTGGTAGCATTGGCGGTGGATGTAGTGAAGCTGAAGTTTTAACAAAGGCTAAGGAAATGATGCTAGATGGTGGTGAGTATGCTATTAAACATGTTGATATGACAGGTGAAGTTGCCGAATCTCTTGGTATGGTTTGTGGCGGTACCATGGAAGTTTTAATTGAAATATGTAAAAACAGATAAAACATAAAAACTTTATAATAAAAAAACTTCTAGCATATATACTAGAAGTTTTTGTTATTTATTTTACATTTGTGGATCTACTGGTAATATTATTACAAAATTACTACCTTCTCCTACTTTACTTTCAACATAAATTTCACCATTATGCAGTTTAACAATTTGCTTAGTAATAGTAAGACCTAAACCACTTCCACCTTTTATTATCTCATCATCTAATACTTGATTAAATCTATTAAATATAGCTTCATGGAATTTCTCATCTATTCCACAACCTGTATCTTTAACATTTATTTTGACTTTATCTCCTAAATCTTCAATACCTATAGTTATACTTCCACCTTTTGGAGTAAATTTAGCTGCATTACTAACTAAATTTATTATACATCTCTCAATCTCATATATACCACATTTTATATTTTTCTCTTCAATTTCTGGATCAATTATAAGTTCTATCCCCTTTGATTTTACATAATCTACTAATGTGACTGCTGTCTCTTCAACTAAATATACTATATCTGTATCACTCATAGTTATTTCATACATGTTATTTTGTAGCTTACTATTATCTAAAATATTATTTATAAGGTCTAATAATCTATTACAATTTCTTTGAGATATATCTATATAATGATTTAATTTTTCTTTTTTAATATCATTCTTACCTCTTGCCAGTCCTTGTATCAATTGATTTGTACTACTTATAATATTTAGTGGTGTTCTAAGTTCATGTGATATATTTATGAAATAGTTATTTTTACTTCTTTCAAGTTTTATGTTTTTGTTGTGTAGTTCAGTATTCTTTCTTATTTCTTCTTGCAATTCTTTTGTTCTTTCATTTACAAGTTTATCAAGTACTTGAACTTTATATTTAGCTCTAAGTATATATAATACTAATATTACTAAATATATAAATAAAGCTGGCATACTTATCCAAAATGGAGGTTTTACAGTAAAAGTAACTTTACTTGCTTCACTTTTATTACCACTGGAATCTATTACTCTAACTTCAAATGTATATTTACCTGGAGATAATTCATTGTAAGTCACATAGTTATTCTTCGTTGTAAAAACATCTCCATTAGAACTATCTAACTTATATTCATACATTAAATTTTTATTATTTGAATAAATAGGTGCAAAAAATTTGATAACTATATTATTGCTCTTTGAGCTCAATTTCTTTCCATCTATATTATCATATTCTTCATTATCTACATAAAAAGTATCAAATAAAACCTTTGTATCTTTATTAACTTTATTAATTTCTTCAGGGTAAAAAGCATTTAATCCATTTATTCCACCAAAAAATAACTCTCCACTATTACTTTTAAATGTGGCATTTCCATTAAATTCATTACCTTGAAGACCATCTGTCACACTTAATGTTTCAATTTTTTTATTATCTTGATTTATTTTACTTATACCTTTGTTAGTACTAACCCAAATATTATCATCATTATCAACTAAAACACCATATATTGTATTATTTGCTATACCATTTTCAGCAGTATATCTTTCAAATGTTTCAGTTTCTCTATTAAATTTATTTAAACCATAACTTGTGCCTATCCATATGTTTCCTCTAGCATCTCCATTTATATATCTGATTCGATCACTACTTATGGATGTTTTATCTTTTTTATCATGTTTATAATACTTTATTATTTTTTCTTTTACATTGATATAACATAAACCTTCATCTTTTAGTAATCCTAAATAGTAATTTCCCTCATCATCTTGATACATATGTTTTATATACTTATCAGTACTTATATATTTACTCATGTCTATTATTTCATCAGTTTCAATATTTATTACACTAAGACCACTTATTGTTCCTATCCATAAATATCCATTATTATCAACCATAATGTCTTTTACTGCATCATTTACTAAGTTATCTTCTGTAGTATAGTTCTTCATAGTATTAGATTTTTTATCTATTTTTAAAACTCCGCTATCTGTTGCTATAAATATTAAGTCCTTATATCCTGTAATATCATTTATAGCATCTGTTCCTATTATGTCGTTATTACTAGTATTTATAAATTCTGAAGTCTGATTTTCTCTATTTATAATACTTATACCTTTTGTTTTGGACCCTACCCAAAGATAACCTTCACTATCTTCATAAATTCCGTGAACCATATTTTCACTTAATAGATAGTCATCATCTGGCCCGGCTTTATAGTGTTTAATAACACTTTCTGTATCAAATATACAAACTCCTGAGTATGTACCTACCCATATAATTCCTTGTTTATCTTGCATTAGAGATTTAACATGATTATAAACTAAACTATTTTTATCGTATATTTTGTTTTTGTAAACTTGGAAATTATCCTTTTCATCATTATAACAGGCTAAACCATCTGAAGTTCCTACCCATAAATTTCCCTTATTATCTCTTAATATTGCTCCACTTTGATTAGATGGCAAAGAGTTTTCATCATTGGAGTCATTACTATACTGAGTTATTTTCTTATTTTTTGTATTTATTTTAAATACACCATCATCTGAACTTCCTGCCCAAACAAATCCATACTCGTCATCACAGTATATATTATAAATTTCACTATTACCTAAAGAATTTTTTTCACCATCTGTTTTATATGTTTCTAAAATTTTAAAATCCTTAGATATTTTATTAACACCTAAATCAGTTCCTATCCAAATACTTCCTTCTTCGTCTTCATCTAAAGTATATACTGTATTACTAATTAATCCATTATCTTGATTTAAAACATTTTCAAAACAATCTTTCTCTTGGTTATACATTTGTAAACCTTCATATGTTCCCACTATAACTTTATTATCTTTAGTTATTATAACTTCCGAAGTACTATCATCTTTAATTTTGCCATTTTCTTCAGTGTAATTTGTTATCTCATCACTGTCTTGATTTATCTTATTTATACCTTGAACAGTTCCTACCCAAAGATAACCATCATTATCTTCTTCAATATCAGTTATACCATTATGACTTATGCTATTTTTATTTTCTTCATAATTGTATATTTTATATTCATAACCATTATATCTATTTAAACCATCATTAGTACCAAACCATATATATCCTTTACTATCTTGGAATATTGCTTCAACTGTAGATTGACTTATACCTTGTTCTATATTCATATTATTGAATGTCAAATCATTTACATTAGCATAAGATTTGCATGTAAAAGAACTAAATATAATTATATTAAGTAAAAATACAATGCTTTTTTTTAATAAATTTTTATTATTCATAATACTACCTTTCATATATTTATAAATTTATATTAAAACATCTTATATTTTTACATAATTCGACATTTATTGCAATATTTTATTTTAAATTTTTCCTTAATCGTTAATTTTCATAAAAATTTATTAAAAAATAAAGTATGGTAACATTAAAAACAGCATCATATAGCATACTTTTATTTTAATATGTTTTATTGTATTATATATCTATACTATGAATTTAGGAGGTCATTATGGAAGATATGACTATTTCATTAGAAGAAATGTTAGAGTTTATATACAACAGATGTGCTGGAGATATAACAAAAGATGAGATAGAGATGATTTTAGATTTGCAAGAAGAGTTTCTATCTTCTAAAGGTCTTATTAATATTGAAGAAGATGATATTTATTGATAAAGAGGCAAAAACTATTTGCTTCTTTTTTATATACGATTAAATATGTAAATAAGATATTTTATTTTTATTGTTTTATACATTGACTTTAATTTAATCATTTTCTATTATAGATATATATAAATCAACTTGAAGTGAGGACAAACATGAAGAACTTTTACATGAAACACCAAGATAAAATAGTAATAATCTCTGATGTAATGATTATTGTTTTAGGTTTATTGTCTGGCAAAAAAACATTCGCATTAATAGGTCTACTTTTATTAATTCTTTCTATTTATGTTTTTGCAGTTGAAAAGAAAAATAGGGAAAAACAAGCTGAAATTAAAGCTAAATTAAAAGCTTTAAGAATGGAACAGAAACGTGATTCTAAAGGAAGAAAGAAAAAAAGCAAAAAGAAAAAGAGAAGATAATGTAATTTAAAAGTCTTAGGTTTAATATTAAACCCAAGACTTTTTCTTCATTTATTATTATTTTCCAGCTATAGATAAACCTTCTACAATTACTGATGGTGAACCAATATTACTCATTGGGAATTTTAAATCATTTCCTATAGCTACTATATTTTTTAGTAAATCAAAATAATTTCCTGCTACTGTAATTTGTTCCACTGGGAAAGTCTTCTTGCCATTTTCAACATAAAACCCTTTTGCTGCCAGTGAGAAGTCTCCACTTACTACATTTGCTCCTGAATGAAGTCCTGCTAAATCAGTAATTATTACTCCTTCACCTATTTCTGACATCAATTGATCGAAAGTCATTTTTCCCTCTTGTAAATATAAATTACTTTCACTTACACCAACAGATGATGCATAAGATGATTTAAATCCATTTCCAGTAGTCTTCACACCTTGTTTATTTGCTGTTTTTAAGTTATGAAGTAGCGTTACAAGTTTTCCTTCTGAAACTAGAGCCTTAGTAAAAGTTGCTACCCCTTCATCATCAAATGGTGCTGATGCTAAACCATCATTCATTAATGGATCATCAATTATTGTAACAATTGGTGATGCTATTATCTCTCCTTCTTTTCCTTTTAATAAAGAAAGTCCTTTTTGTGTAGCATCTGCACTAAAAGTTGAAGCAAAAGTTTCTAATAACTGAACCATTGCTTCATTATAAATTATCGTCTTATATGAACCTGATGGAATGCTTTTTCCTCCAAGCTTTGATAAAGCCTCTTCTACACCTTGCTTAGCTATTGCTTTTGGATTTACCTCATCTAGTGATGATGCTACTACATAACCAACTCCATCATTTTTACCATTTTTATCTTCTACTACTGGTACTACATAAGAAGTTAAGATATTGTCTTTATTTGTAAGTTCTAATCCTTTTGTATTATATATTCCATAGTTTGATGAAGAGTATGAAATCTTGCAACCATTTATATTTACAACTTTATCTGAATATTTTTTAGCTTCTTCCTCTGTAGATAGTGCAAGTTCTATCATCTTAGATGGGTCTATATTTTGTAAATCTTCTGAGTATGTTCTTACTTTACTATATTTTTCATCACCTTCATATATAAAAGCCTCATCATCATTTTCTATTAAATCAGCACTATTTTTCGCATTATTAATCAACATATCTATAGCAGCTTCATCTAGTATTTCCGTGAAAGAGTAACCTATTTTCCCATTGAATTTTCCTCTGAAAGAAAGTCCAAAAGATTTTGCTAAATTATATTTTTCTACTTCTCCATTATAAACACTAATACTTATACTCTCACCATCACTAAAGTAAATTTCACATTCACTAAAACCTACTTGAAGTGCTTTTTCAAATAATAAATTCTTGAATTCTAAAAACTCCATTTACTCTTCACTCCTTCCACCAACTGTTATCTCTTTAACTCTTATCATAGGCTGGCCTACGTTAGTTGGAATAGAACCAGAAACTGAACCACACATTCCTTGTGCCTGAGCTAAATTATCACCAACCATATCTATATTCATAAGTACATCGCTACCTTTTCCTATTAAACTTGCACCTCTTACAGCCTCTTTTATTTCTCCATTTTCAACTAGGTAGCCTTCAGATACAGCAAAGTTAAACTCTCCAGTTACTGGGTTTACAGAACCTCCACCCATTTTTCTAGCATAAAGACCTTTATCTATAGATTTGATAATATCTTCAACTTTATCATTTCCTGGAGCAATAAATGTATTGGTCATTCTAGATGTTGGCGCAAATTTATAACTTTGTCTGCGAGAGTTTCCTGTAGGCTTTGATTTCATTCTTCTGCCATTTAATTTATCAACCATATATGATTTTAAAACTCCATTTTCTATTAAAACATTTCTCTGAGTTTTAGTACCTTCATCATCTATATTAGCTGAACCCCAATGATTCGGTAGGGTTCCATCATCAATAGCAGTTACTTTAGATGAGGCAATTTGCTGACCAATTTTATCTGTAAATACTGAATTGCCCTTAGCTACAGATGTTGCTTCTAATGAATGGCCACAAGCTTCATGAAAAATAACGCCACCAAATCCATTATCTATTGCCACAGTCATCTTCCCTGCTGGACAGCTCTTAGCATTAAGCATAGTGTAGGCAACCCTAGCAGATTCTCTTCCATAATATGCTGGATCTATCTCTTCAAATAACTCAAATCCTTTGCAAGCACCAGGCCCCTCATGACCTGTTTGATTTTCACTTCCTCTGGATGCCACTGAAGTTACTGAGAGTCTAGTTCTAACTCTCTTATCCTCTACATATAAACCTTCAGTATTAGCAATTAATATATTTTGTTCTTTATCTAAGTAACCTACACTCACTTGTGAGATCTCACTGTTATAGTCTTTAGCGCTTTTATAAGCAGTTTTCATCACCTTAATTTTATCTTGATAATCCACACTGTTTGGATATAATTTAATTGGATTTATATTAGTAATAGGTTTGCTATTATTAATCACTACCATTTTTTCTTCATTATCTACTTTTCCAAGAGCCAAAGCTGCTTTCTTAGCAGTATCTAGCATAGAAGCTAGTGAATTATCATTGGTATAAGCATAAACACTATTAAATCCTTTAAAAATTCTTATACCTATGCCATAAGTTCTTCCACCTAATACATTTTCAATTTTACTATCTATAAGACTTAAGTTGTTATTAATACAATCTTCTTCAAATATTTCGGCAAAATCTCCACCAGTTATCAAACACTGTTCAAGTACTTGAGTTGCCACTTGTTTTGATATCATACTATTCCTCCTAATTTATATATCTATGTATATTATACCAATTTTTATATAAGTATTAATATATTTAAATTTTAATACTTATATTTCTATTTTGGTGGAAACATATTTATAAGATTTATTTTACAAAGTAATTGAATATGGGAAATAAATAGGAGGTATTATATATGAATATTATTTATGATATTTGTTTAATTTTAGTTCTAGTTGGTGCTATAAATTGGGGCTTAGTTGCTCTATTTAAATTTGATTTAGTTGCTGCTATATTTGCTGGTGGTAGTCATTTTGGTAATATCAATGGATTAAGTAGAGTTATTTATGGCTTAGTTGGTTTAGCAGCCTTATATGTAGCATTTGAATATCTTATTTAACTAAAAAAGCTAGCTCTTGAATTAATATATCAAGAGTTAGCTTTTTTCTTTATAATAATTAAAATAATAACTATGAAATATATAACTTTTAACTTCTGCATAAAAAACATCTTACTTATTGATAATTTATCACGTTAATATTAGTAATACAATTAATATTAACGATGTCCTTAAAATTAAATAAATAATGTCTGATGTCATTTTAAATTATATGCTCTCACTTTAAACATTTTTTTATTTATACTTCATAATATGTATTGTTACAATACTTTATAAACTTTATCAAGTCATCATATCTTATAGAAACAGTAGCTGTATTAATATTAGGATGTGTTAATATTTTCTTGCCCTTTAAAGTCTTATCTATTATTAAAATTACTGAACTATTATCATTTATAATTCCCAAAGGAGTTACTGAACCTTTCTTTAATTTTAATTTATCATATAGTTCATCTTCATTTCCAAATGATAACCTTCCTATATTCAAAGATTTTGAAAGAAATTTCAAGTTGGCTTGTCTTTCATCATCTAATAAATATAAATAATAATTATTCTTATCCTTTAAAAATAAAGTCTTACCTCCTACTCCTTCAATCATATTCTTGATATGTTTTGATTGTTCTGCTGTGAAAACTTCCTCATGTTCCACCATTTGATATTCTATATTTAATTTATTCAATACTTCATAAATATCTATCATATATTCATACCCCTTTCAATATTTATCTAATATCAATTTGTTCCGCATTTAAATATATTTTATCTTTTATAATAACCTCCTTTACTAGTATATAATTTGAATGATTTATATCTTTAAATAATTTTCCATGTTTTTTATAAATTACTTATTTAAGATTTGAAAAAATCCTATAGATATATAACCCTTGTCCAATAATTTATATGATTTGTCACTAAAATTTGATATTCCATTCAACCATATATTCATAAAAGATTAGTCTTTTTTTAATTTTTATTACCAGTATAGTACATCTCACAAAATATATTCATTAAAAATATATTATTCTTAGCCATAATTATTTTATCCTTCTACATACATTACATAAGAATTATTTTGAAAGAATATGAATTTAAAATTTATATTTTTACATGATTGGAAAGGTTTTTATATAGTATATAAAAAATATTTACTATGAAAATCTTTATAAATCTGTTACTATGGGTATTGTATTAATATATATTTTTTATAAAAGAAATTTTAGGAGGAACCTTATGAACTATATAACAAAATACGAATTAGACAATAAAGAACTAGCATCTAAATTTTCTATAGAAAATGGAAATTTAGTATTTGATGAAAATTCTAAGTTCAAAGAAGATTTCCAAGTTGGTGATATTATTGTATCAAAAAACAATACTGATAAAATAGGTCTTGTTTCATCTGTAGAAGATGATGAGTTAAATATAAATTGGAGTGATAACAGTGAGTCTTTAGAAACTTCTGATAATTTAATTATTATACCTCCAACTTTAGGTTTACAATTAATTAAAAACAATGATTTACTTAAATTATGGGAATGTTTATCAAATGGTAAAAATGACAGCTTTGATTTAAAATGTATTTATATAAATGATAAAGTAATAAATGAAGTACCTTTTATTAAATCTTATAAAAACACTGATGCTATAATTGATAAAAGATTTAGAAGAAAGTTCTCTCTTTATAGAAAATTTAGCAATAGACAAATATACAGAACAAATATTTATACTATTTCAAATGGAAATATTGGCTTAGATAACTCAAGATTTGTTTATTACTTATTAGCAGACAATGTGATTTATTATTTAGGAATAGACTTAAATAGTAATGATTTAACTACTTATTTATTTAACAAATAATAATATAAAAGATAGCTATTGATTTTCATCAATAGCTATCTTTTATATTATTATTCCATTACAGTGATCAACTTCATGCTGAATAATTTGAGCTACAAACCCATGAAAAGTATTTTTTTGCTTTTTAAAGTTTTTATCAAGATATTCTACCTCTATAGTTTCATATCTTTTAGTTTGTCTAAAACCTTCTAAAGATAAACAACTTTCTTCTGTTATATAACTATTTTCTTTTTTTATTATAACAGGATTTATCATCGGAACTATCATCTCTCCCATGGCAAAAACTATTATATTCTTTTTTACACCTATCATATTTGCAGCCATTCCTACACAACCATCAAGATTTGCTCTTAATGTATCAATTAAATCATTTACAACTTGTATATCATCTTTAGTTGCCATTGTAGATTTTTCACCTAAAAATAATACATCTTTAACAATTGGTTTTATCATTCTTATGTTACCTTTCTAATTTTTTAATTTACATACTATATATATCAGAAAATTCTATATTACATCTTTCCACATGTTTACTTTTTCTATCAGTATCATAATTTTCCTTATTATTTTCTTCTATTAATTTTATTGGAATAGTAAAGATAAATTCTGAGCCCTTTCCTAACTCACTATGCACATCTATCTTTCCACCATGCATATGTACCAAGTTTTTTACTATTGATAGTCCAATTCCACTTCCTTCACATTTACGATTAAGTGATACATCAACTTGTTCAAATCTATCAAAAACAGTATTTAACTTTTCTGAAGGTATACCAACCCCACTATCCTTTATCAATACTGTAATTTCCTCTGGATTAGAGTTAATTGTAACATGTATAAGTCCATTCTCTGGTGTATATTTTATAGCATTGGATAAAATATTAAGCATGATTCTCTCTATTTTATCTGGATCACAATATGTAATTATTTCTTCTTTATCTGTATCAAATACAAGATTAATATTATTATTTTTTGTATAATCTGCAACAGATAAAGTAATATCTTCTATAATATTTACTATATTTTGATTTGAGCATCTAAGATTATATGCTCCCATATCCATTTTATTTATATCGATTAAGTTATTAACCAGTCTCAATAATCTATACGCATTTTGTCTTATATAGTTTGAATATTTCTTTAAATTTTCCAATTTGATATTATTGTTTTCTATGTTTTTATTAAGTACTTGAGTAGTTCCCAATAAAATATTTATTGGTGTTCTAAATTCATGTGATATATTTGAGAAAAATTCATTTTTAGCAATTTCTAATTTAACTACTTGTTCTAGTTTTTTATTCTTATTTTCTATTTCAAGCCTATTAGTAATATCTCTAGCTGCTATGATATAATTTTCTTCTATACTAAAATATTCACTACTCCATTCTAAGTAAACATATTGACCATTCTTATGTCTATATCTTATTATATTTCTAGTAATTTGACCCTCTATATCATCTAATATTCGTTTTCCTTTAAAACTTTCTAAATCTTCAGGATGAATAATATCTGTAATTAGCATCGATAGTAATTCTTCTTCACTCCATCCTAAAACATTAGTCCAACTTGGACTTAATTTTTTTATATATCTATCTTTTCCTATTATAGCTACCAAATCTGCGGAAACATTTAAAAAACGTTCTAATTCTTTTTCAGTATACTTCCTTTTTTTATTTTCAACAGATACTTCTTGAGATAATCTAATATTTTTTATTAACATTGCTATTTGATTACATATGTATTTCATATGTTCATCACAGTTAAATCTAGGATAATTATCATTTCTATAACTTAGTGCTATTATTCCTATAAATTCATCAAATAATTTAATTGAATAATTACCAAAATAATTTAATTCTTCTACAAGTACATCTTTCTCTCTTAGCATATCTGGCAATTTATCTTTATGAAGTATACAGTTAGAATACTTTCTATATACTTCAGATTGTATATCAGCTTTTTTTAATGATATAACTTCATTCTCTTTAATGTTTAAAACTGAATTTTCTAAATTTATAATTGGTTTTAATCCTTCTATTTTTTCATCATAGAGCATTAAAGATAAGCCATCTGATTTTGTATATTCAAGTATATACTGAGATATATTATTTAATATATCATTTAGCTTCATATTCTTATTTTTTCTTTCAAAGTTATTTTCCATAATTGCTCTATTATAGTTTTTATATAACTCTTCTGATATAGTTTTGGATAAGTTTACATTTCTTGTTGTTGCTACAATATATTTAGTATTTCCATCTTCATCAAATATTGGTGCCTTAAAGCTCTTATACCAACATGAACTTCCATCAATAATTGCCTTTTCATTAAATATTTTTGCACTTTTATTTTTAAAAACTTCACTATTATTTTTATTAAAATTATTATAAGTTTCATCGTCCCAATAAATATTATTGTATTTACCTATTATATTTTCTCTTTTCTCATTTAACATTTCAGAAAAATTATTATTAACATATAAATATTTTCCATTTTTATCTATTATAAATGCAGCAACATCTATATTATCTAAAAGATCTTCTAGCATATCCATATTATATGGTTTATCCTCATTTTTTTCACCAATAATAACTATACTTTTTTGATTATTAAAATTTTCCATACTTATATTTGAATTGACTTTAATAACTTCATTTGACTTTGTATAAAACTCTAAAATTTCATCTATACCTTGATTATCTTCTGACAACTCATTAAAGTAATTGAATTTATTTATTATTTTTCTTATATCTTTGTTTAATATTTCATCTTTTTTGTAATTAAATCTTTTTAAAAAACTTTCATTACAAAATATTATTTCTCCCTCAAGATTTACTACTATTATATATTCACTAATTTTATTATAGATAGATAACATTTTTATTCCCCTCTTGCTAATACTTAATGCCATTTATTTAAAACCCGTTTTAGTACATATTTTACCATATATCTATAAGTTATTGTATCTCTTTTAAAATATTTTTAAAGTCTGGTTTATATTGAATAACCTTTTTGTTTTTTAATAAGAAAGCATTGTTTGGACAAGTATTAATGCATCTTTGACAAAATAAACAATTATCGCTAAAGCTTATCTCTTCATTTATTTTAATACATCCTACGGGACATGAATTTTCACATAGTTTGCACTTAGTACATTTATCTTTATCTATGGTAATTTTCTTATTTTCAAAAGCAACATAATAATTGAAAATAAATTTATATGTCTTATCTACCATTTTTACTGTTAGTTTTTTCCTTGGATAAATTTTAACTTCATTCTCTAAAAAGCTCTTTATACTTTTTTCTATTTTTAATAATGCTTTTTTCATAAGTTCATTTTCCTCTTCCTTAGATGATTTTTTAAACATGAAATTATAAAAATTATTTGGCATGGTAAAAAATGTACAATATGTAATATTAAGATCTGGCATTCTATTTATACAGTGTTGAAAAGATGTACTATCTTTAAAAGATGCTTGGGTTGTAAATAACATACATTTTCCTTTATAATTCTTTAAATATTTTTCCATATATTTTAATAATATTTCAGGATATCTATCAACATAAACTGGAGCTCCTATTATTAAAAACTTGTAATCATTGGGATTTATTTTATCTTTTTCTATATTTATCAAATCAGATTCATAACCGTATTCTTGCAATTTATTTTTTATATTTTTAGCAATAAATTTAGTATTTCCTGTTCCCGAAAAATAGATAACTGCAATTTTATTCATCATAGTATCACCCCTATTATTAATACTTATAATAATTTATCTTTATACCTATTTCATATAGTTGTCAATATAAAAAAGCAGTTACTAGAATTTTTCCTAGTAACTACTCTCTGTACTTAAGTAATTAATTTGTACTTGTTGGAATATATGAACCAACTCTAAGAGCAAACTCATTCATATTCATTGTTTGAAGTACAATTTTTCCTGGTCCTGTAAGCTTAGTTAAGAATAAACCTTCTCCACCAAAGAATACATTTCCAAATCCTTTAACAGTTTCCACTTCATATCTTACAGAGTTTTCAAACCCAACAAGATTTCCTGTATCTATTTTTATAACTTCCCCTGGAGCTAAGTCCATTTCTATTGCATCTCCGTCAACTTCTAAGAAGGCCATACCATTTCCTCTTAATTCCTGAAGTATAAATCCTTCACCACCGAAAAATCCACTTCCAAGTTTCTTATTAAAAGTAGTTTTTAAATCTACTGAAGACTCAGCAGCTAAGAAAGCTCCCTTTTGAATAGTAAAGCTTCCTTTAGAAACATCTACTGGTAATATACTTCCTGGAACTGTTGATGCAAATGCAATCTTAGCATCTTGAGTTGCAGTGTATGTTGCCATAAACATAGATTCTCCAGCAAACATTCTACCTATACCTTTTAAAATTCCACCTCTAGTATTTGTATCCATTTTTATTCCTTCAGTTTGATAAAACATTCCTCCAGATTGTGTAAACATTGACTCTCCTCTAGATAAAGATACCTCTACACATGGTACAACATTTCCTTTTATCTCGTAATTCATTTACTTTCCCCCTTAATTTATTCACCTTTATTACTGAAAATTTATTCATCATACATCAGTATATTCATTCAGTAAATTTAGTTTATTTATAAAGTATATTTAACTATATCATAAAACTTATATATAATCATCATTAATTGTTTATAATTTTATTAAATATTTAAAGTAATTTTCTAAACTCTACGGAGAGTTGATTGAAAAAGTTTATTGTAGGGTTTATTCTATATATGTGGAGGTGAGTAAAATGAATCCAGAAAAAATAGGTAGTCTGATACTTCAACTCAGAAAAGAAAAAAATCTTACCCAAAAACAATTAAGCGAGATATTAGGCGTGTCTGACAAAACAGTTTCAAAGTGGGAACGCGGGGCTGGATGCCCTGATATATCTTTATTGAGAGATATATCTAAAATTTTTAACGTAGATATAGAAAAAATACTTCTTGGTGATTTACAAGAAAATGATATAAATGGAGGAAATATGAAAAGAATTAAATTTTATGTATGCCCAAATTGTGGCAATGTTATAAACTCAACAGGAGATGGTGATTTTTCTTGTTGCGGTAGAAAATTAGAAGCTCTAGTTCCAAAAGTAATGGATGAAAACCACAGTATAAATATAGAAGAAGTTGAAAATGACTACTATATTGAAATAAATCATGAGATGACTAAAGAACATTTTATTTCTTTTGTAGCTTATGTAACTTATGATAGAGTTCTTTTAATAAAACTTTATCCTGAACAAAGTCCAACAGTAAGATTCCCTAGACTTTGTGGAAAATTTGAAAGAGGAAAGTTCTACATGTATTGTAATCAACATGGATTGTTGATGAAAGGAAAATAATTATAAATACTTGTGAATATTGGATAAATTAATATTCATTCAAATTAAAATAGCAGTTAAATTTCAAAAACAAATTTAACTGCTATTTTAATATTTATATTCTACTTAGTTTGCCTTTATATGAAGATATCCCTCCACTTAAATTGTAAACTTTATTAAATCCATTTTTATATAAGATATCTGCTGCTTTTGCACTTCTACCTCCTGATGCACAATAGACTAATATCTCACTATCTTTATAAGAACTTAAACTTGATAATTTAGATGAAAGCTCATTCACAGGTATATTTCGTGCATTTGGAATATGCCCTGTTTTAAATTCACCTAGATTTCTAACATCAATAATCAATATATTGCTATTATTTAAGAGTTTTTGTAACTGGGATTTGTTTACTGTAGTATATCCTCTTCCTCTAAAAAGTCTTGATAAAAATCCCATAAAACCTCATCCTCCATATTTTTACTTATTGTCTAAAACTTCTTTTAATGCATTATATGAAAAATCTATTATTTCGCTACAACTTATCTTATTTTTCTTTAAATTAGTACAAATTTCTGAGTCATACTGCTCTCTAACTTTTTTTAATATTTCTTTTGCACATTTTCTAGCTTCATTTGGAGATTCATTATCTTCTCTACCTTTTAAAAATCCTGCTACCAATACTGCTGCATTGACAGCTCCACATAAACTACCTACTGCCATGCCTGTTCCCATTCCACTTCCCATTGCAATTGGTATATTTGTATTAAATTCTTCATTATAAGATTTTATAATAGCTTCAGCGCAATTATATCCTTGACTATGATAAATTGATGGTTTTGTCATTTTTATTCTCCCTTTTTTGAATTATTATTAATATAATTATATTTTATCACTATTTTTTAATACTTCAGTAACCTTGTCACAAAAAACTGAAATTTTTATTAATTCTCCTAATTCCATTTATACTCTGAGTTTAATTTATCAGGTATATCTTTTACATTTATCTCACGCATTAACATGCACCCATCCATTTCACCTGAATAATAAAAAGAAATAATCCATTCATCAGGAGAATATCCTTTGTATTCATAAACTTGATTATTTTTATCATTATCTACAATTCCAATTTGCTTTCCTCTAAAAGATTTTTCAACTGCACAAAATGGTACATATATTTTATCATTCCAAGTTATTGCCATATAATCTTCATTTTCCATAGATGACATATTCTCCAAAGGTTGACTTTTTACACAGGCTGTCATTATCATTGATATGCATAAAATCATTGTTATTATAAATCTTCTTTTCATAATTTACCTCAGTATATTTTTTATTTTTTGTTCTTACGTATCTAAGTCATAAATATAAAGTTTATTTCTATCTAAATCTAATATTGATATGGTGAAATTATAAGAATACCTTTCATTAATATCAACATCAGCCTCTTTTGGATATTTTTCTGCATATCTATCTCTAAAATAATAAATACCATTTTTTATATCTCTTGGTATATGTCCACCATCTTCAAAGTAACCATCTCCATAATCCACATTGTCAAATTCACCACCAAATACTATTTTTTGATACTTTTCAGGCAATGGCATATTACTCCACTTATTATTCTTTTTTGCTTCTTTTAAAAATTCTTTTTTACCCTTTTCATTTAGCTTTATAATTACATAGCTTTCACCATCACCAAGAAATCCACCATGATCATTTCCATAATCCAAAACAGTAGAATCTTTCGGTATTGAAATTCCTATTCTATCACTATATGTTGAAGGTGTATTCATACGTATTTTATAATCATTGCTCATTTTAATATAAATAAGTTTATATCCTGTAACAATAAATACTATTATTAATAAAACTATATAAATCTTTCTTATTTTCATTAAAATTATCCCCTTGTATTTCTTATTAGGTTATTCTTCTATTTCATCATCTTGTACATATTCAAGAATATCTCCCGGCTGACAATCTAGAGCCTTGCATATTTCATTTAATGTAGTAAATCTCACAGCTTTTGCCTTATTATTTTTTAAGATAGATAAGTTAGCCATAGTAATTCCCAACTTCTTTGAAAGCTCTGTGGCACTCATTTTTCTTTTTGCCATCATCACATCTAAATTTACAATTATAGCCATATACTTTCCTCCTTAAATAGTTTTATCATTTTCATCCTTTATTTCTATAGTCATTTCAAATAATTTAGATGAAACAAGAGCAAAAACTCCTATTGCCAATGATAAGAATGAAACTATAATACAGCTAAAAATAGTAATTGCATAAAGGTATATATTAAATGCAAAGTAAAATATTATATTCATTACGTCAAAGATAATAACTTCACTAAAAGCACAATAAGCAATATTATTTATATGCTTTGGTACACTTTTTGAAAAAGGATTTTTACTCGTAATATGAGTACATAACTTTTTTAAATTCAATAAAGCAATTATATAAGGTATTGCACAAATATATATTCCTCCAGTTATAATTATTATAAATTTTGGTTCTATGGCAATTTCTGAACTTTTACTAAGTGCTCCTAATATAAAAGGAACACCTGCTAACAAAATTAAAGTTAGTCCTATACCTACTGAAACTATAATGTTTAAAATTTTAGAAAAATTATTTTTCATTTTCTTCTCTCCTTTTTTATTTTCTCTAATTATATTAATATATTTTTTGTAACAACTCAATAAATATTTATCGTTTTTCAATAAATATTTATTTATAAACAATTACATTTTCATTATAAATATATCTAAATTTCACTTCAAATAAAAAAATAACAACCATTTTTATATTTCAAATAGTTGTTATTTTTGTTATATATTTAATTAAGCTACTTTTGATTCTTTTTTATTATTTCTATTTAACGAATTATCCACTGCAACAGCTGCTGTCATAGCTCCATTTACATTTAGCATAGTTCTTCCCATATCAAGAATTGGATCTATGGCAATTATTGCACCAGCTAGTGGGAAGTAAGATGCCATACCCATTCCGGAAATTACTACAGATACTGCCATAGTAGCTGTTCCTGGAATTCCTGCTATACCTAAAGAACTTATTGTTATAACTATTATAAGCATCACATAAAATGTAAAATTCATTTGAACACCAGCCATATTAGCTATCATTACACTTACTAAAGCTGGATAAATGCCTGCACATCCATTCATACCCATATTTGAACCTAAGCTAGTTACAAAACTTGCAGTTCCCAGGTCTACATTCAAATCATCTGTTAAAACTTCAATAGTTACAGGAAGTGTTCCTAAACTTGAACGTGATGTAAAAGCTAATATTAAAGCTTTTGATGAGTTTTTGATATAAGTTATTGGATTCATTCCACTTGCTGCTATGATTATTATATGAACTAAAAACATAATTACTACACTTATATATAGTGCTAATATAAAATCAGTAACATCTAAAAGAGACTTAACCCCTCTACTTGCTATAGTACTTGCCATCAGTGGTACAACTGCATATGGCATCATTTTTATTACTGTTATTGCAACTGAAACTATTATTTTATAAAAAGCTTCTACCAAATCAATAAATGGTTTAATTATATCCATATATTTTCTTCTAAGTCTTCTAATTGCTAATCCTAAAAATACAGCAAAAATTACAACTGCAACTGTATTTCCCTCTGCCATTGCTTGAACTGGATTTGAAGGTAATAGTCCTCTTATAGTTGATGGTAATGATACTATTTCTCTTACTTCATCACTACTATTTGCAACTTCTAAATTTGTTCCCAGTTTGAATAAATTTGCAACCACAATTGCAATTATTGCTGCAATTGCTGTTGTTACAAAAAACATACTCATAGATCTAAATGTTAATTTTCCAAGATTGTCATCTTTCATATTCATTATAACTCGAATAATTGAAACTAAAACTAAAGGTACAACTATCATCTTCAATAAATCCATAAATCCATTTCCAAATAATCCATACCAAGCAGTTATTTCATTTATCCATGTTATAGAAGTTGGGTCACTTGGAAATTTGACTACTGCTTGAATAAATATTCCCAAGATAAGTCCAATAAATATTGATGTTATCATTAATTTGTTAAATTTTAATTTTTTACTCATTTTACTAATTATAAGAAATACTCCTATTAATAAAAAAATCATTAATACAGTATGTATATTTGTAATAAGTAAAAATTCCGATAAAAATGTATTACTCATATATACTCCTACCTCCCAGTGGTTATTATCATTTTGATAACGAAATTATATCATTATCAAAATGATAATGCAATAATTTTTTTATTTTATTTACTCTACATAAAAAAACTCATTGTTACAGATATATAACAATGAGTTTTATTCTTATATTAACTTTTTTTAATAAAATCTACTCCACATTTCGGGCAATGAATCGATATTTTACCTTTGCCCTTAGGTACTCTTACCTTTTGTTTACATGAAGGACATTTAAAAAATGCATATGATTTTCTTTGTGCTTGTTGTCTTTTTCTTTTTTCTTGTTTTGCTTTAAACTTGCTACTATATTCTAAGAAAGAGTTTCTCTCTTGATATCTTTTACTTAAATTTTTTGAAAACATTCTAAAATATACAAATAATGCTAAACAAATACTTATATAATAAAATATATCACTTATATATCTTACATTCTTTGTAAATAGTGAAATTATCAAACTTCCTATTACTAATTTAAATAAAAATTGGTTTAACTCATCATTTCCATATCTTCCATACATAAATTTATTAAACTTTTCTTTCATTATACTCTCCCTTTAAATCATTTATCTAAAAAAGTTTAACATATATATATAATTATCACAACTTTTTTCTAATTAACACTTATCTAGATTAAAATCTTTTCTTTTGGGTATTAATAAATCATGTTTCTAAAACAACTCTTATTATCATTTGAGAATGACAATTGAGAATAAATCATTGACAATTACTTGAATTGATATTAGTATATTATTATCAATTGATAATTCTAAAAGGAGGCTCATATATGGAAAGTAATAGATTTGAAGAAACAACAAAAGTCACTATTATATCTATTTTATGGAATATAGTTTTGACAATAATAAAGGTTTTAGGTGGGATTTTAGGTAAATCAAATGCCATGATTGCTGATGGTCTGCATTCCGCTTCTGATATTATAAGTTCTATTGGAGTTTTAATAGGAAATCATATTGCTAAAACGCCCAATGACAAAGAACATAATTATGGACATGAAAAGGCAGAAACTTTGGTATCATTTTTATTATCTATCTTATTAATTTTTGTATCATTAAAAATCAGTTTAGGAGGAATAAATTCTTTATTTCATTTAAATGAAGTTAAAATTCCTACTATTTTACCACTTGTTATTTCATTAATTTCCATAGGAATTAAAGAATATCAATATAGAATTACAATTAAAGTTGCAAAAATGACAAATTCTCCAGCTCTTAAAGCAGATGCATGGCATCATAGATCAGATGCACTATCTTCTATAGCTGCTTTTATAGGAATAGGTGGTTCAATTCTTGGATTTAAAGCACTTGATCCAATTGCTACTATAGTTGTTGGTTTATTTGTTACAAAAGTAGGTTTTGATATTTTAAAAGACTCTACAAATGAACTTATGGATTATTCATTGGATGAAAAAGAAGAATTACAAATACTTGAAATCGCAAAATCAACGGATGGTGTTTTAAATTTAGGAGAATTAAGAAGTAGAAAACATGGTTCCATGGCTTATGTTGATTTAACTATCTGTGTAAATAAAGATTTGACTGTTCTTCAAGGACATGAAATAGCAAATAAATTAGAAATATCCATATTAGAAGAATTACAGATTGTAAAAGGTATAACAGTTCATGTTGAGCCTTGCATATATTGTGATGATTATAAATGTTGTGTATAATAATAAAACTCAGCTTAATGGAATTTAAGCTGAGTTTTATTATTATACTTTCATTGTATTAAGTGATTCTATAATAGGTTTTATGGACTCTTTATTTACAAAATCTACAGGATTATCATAGGCATCTAACATGCCTTTAGTATTATCATCCATTTCTTCTTCTTTTTGTTTTTTTAATATAAATTTAAATATTGTCATCATTATTTTATCAACAAAATTAAGCTTTTGATAATTAAAAGCACCTCTTAAATAAAATGTATTTATATCTTTCATATCTTTAAAATTCTTTTCTTTGATTTCTTTATATTCCTTATTATCAGTATTATCAATTATTGAAAGTCCCACATAAAATACTGTAAAATTTTTGTTTTTAAACTTTTCAATATTATCAGAAATTTTTTTTAAACCTTTAATTGTTCCTGCATGCAACCATCCCCCAAATACTATATTGTCATAAGTAAGTAATTCTTCTAAACTCACTTCAGATATATTGGATACCCTACAGCCTAATTCTTCTCCTATCCATTTGGCATATCTTTCTGTACTTCCATATTTTGATTCATAAACAACTATACTCTTCATTAATAACCCCTCCTAATTATCTTCTTAGAAAATTCTCCACTAACATATAAAATCAATGCATATGATAATTATTTAATTTTGACTATTTTATGATTTTTAACTTTAACCTCTACATCATTATTTTTTTAATATTAGCAGAGTTTTTATTAATTATCACAAAAACATTTCGACAATTTCCATTTAAGAGTCTGCTTCGCTCATGCGATCAATAACTTTTAAAATTAAGTCGTTGCTCCATTAAGATATTGGAATTAAAAAAAGAGACTCTCGTCTCTTAATTTATATAAAATATGCAGTATTATCTAATTCTTCTGTTGCTATATTTTTTCTATTATACTTAATTTTTGCTGGAATTCCCACAGCAGTTGTATAAGAAGGCATATCCTTTAATACTACTGAGTTTGCTCCTATTTTACAATGATTACCTATATTTATAGGCCCTAAAATTTTTGCACCTGAACCTACAACTATATCATCTCCAAGAGTAGGATGTCTTTTAAACTGTTTTTCATTTCCTGTAGCACCTATTGTTGCTCCTTGATATATTGTAACTCGATCACCAATTACGGAGGTTTCACCTATTACTACACCACTTCCATGATCTATCAAAGTACCCATACCAATTTTAGCACCTGGATGAATTTCTATTCCTGTTAAAAATCTACCCAATTGAGATATTAATCTAGCAATAAAAAAACGTTTTTTTCCATAGAAAAAATGGGATATTCTATACATTATTAATGAATGTACCGATGGATATAATAAAAAAACTTCTAATTTACTTCTTGCTGCTGGATCACTATCTAATATGAAATTTATATCTGCTTTAGTATGTTTAAACATAAAATTTCCCCCTTAAAAAATTCCCATTGACATATATTTATCAACTCCATCTGGAGCTACTGTTACTATTTTTTTGTCTGGGTATTTTTTAGATAGTTCAATTGCTCCAAAAACATTTGCCCCTGAAGAAATCCCCACTAACAATCCTAGATTACTTGCCAATAACCTAACCATTTCAAATGAATCTTCATCACTTACTGTTATAACTTCATCAACAATTTTTTCATCATAATTTTTAGGAATAAAGTTTGCTCCTATACCTTGTATTTTATGTGGTCCAGCATAATGCTCAGTAATTAATGGTGATGATGCTGGCTCTATGCCCACAACTTTTAAATTCTCATTTTTTTCTTTTAAAAATTTACCTACACCACTTATTGTTCCTCCAGATCCTATCCCTGCTATTACAATATCTACATTTGGAACTTCTTTATATATTTCTGGCCCTGTTTTTTCATAATGAACCTTTGGATTATCTAAATTCTCAAATTGTCCTAAATTTACATAGTTTTTATTTTCTTTTAATAGTTTTTCTAATTTTTCTATTGAACCGTTCATACCTTTTAAACCTTCAGTTAAAATAAGCTCTGCTCCAAAAGCCTTAACTAATTGTCTTCTTTCCAAACTCATAGTTTCTGGCATGATAATTACAACTTTATATCCTTTTAAATTTCCTGCCATGGCAAGACCAATACCTGTATTCCCACTTGTAGCCTCCACTATAATACTTCCCTTTTTTAGTATTCCTCTCTTTTCTGCTCCTTCAATCATGGATAGAGCTATTCTATCCTTTATGCTTCCTCCTGGATTATATTTTTCAAGTTTAACATATACATTTTCAAAACCAATACTCTCCAAAGAAACCATAGGTGTATTTCCTATTAATTCAAGCGCATTTTTATATATCATATTTATCCCCCTCAATTCCATTATCATTTTGATAATAAAATTGTATCACCATTAAAATAATAATTCAACAACTAATTATCATTTTGATAATAAATTTAATAATTATTTATCTTTAAGAATGTCTAAACTTTAATGATTATGCTTTGTAATTAAACCTAATATTATGATATACTTAAATAAACCACATTTTTTTGATAAAAATATGTTGGGAGGTTAAAACTTGAAACTTAATGATATTACAAATTATATACAAAGTATTTGCCAAAATATTTCCACTGTTTTAGATGTGGATGTAACTGTAGTTTCTAAAGATTTGATAAGAATAGCTGGTACAGGTATATTTGAAAATAAAGTTAGCGAAAAAATTTCCGACAATTCTGCTTATTCAAAAATACTAACAACTGGAGAACCTTATATTTTTAAACGTGAATCGGAAAACAGTTGCAAAGTTTGTATCCATAATAAAGACTGCAAAGAGTTGGCAGATATTTGCTCACCAATAAAAATGGGTGATGATATTTTAGGAATTCTTGGTATTGCTGCATTTACCGAAGAACAAAAGAATAAAATACTTTCTAAAGATCAGGAATTATGTGAATTTATAAGTAGTATGTCTAATTTAATATCTTACAAATTAGATGAACTATACAAAGAAGAAATAAAAACTGTTGAACAATTGGAAAAAGAAGAAATAGAAAAAGCAATAAAAAAATATGGAAATAATACTCAAGAGATGAAGCAAGTTGCCAAAGCTTTAAATATTGGAATTGCAACTTTATACAGAAAAGTAAAAAAATATAATATTAACACTAATGAGTAACTTATGAAAACTGTAGCATTAAACTAAATCTGCTACAGTTTTTTTGATGATTATTATTACATCTAATTTTTCTATAATTTATGAATCAAACTTAACAATTTATTTATATAAACCTTAATCTACATATAAATTATTATCCTGGGAAATATTAAATAAGAAATTATAATTTGCTTAAAATATCCTTTTTTGAATTGGAGGTTTATATAATGAAGGAAATGCCAACAGCCGTCCACGGAACACTCAGAAAATCTTTTCTTCGCGTTCCCGAGGTTATCAGGCAGTGTAGCGGAATAAATGTATTTGGAAAAAGAATAAAATCTTTAGCATATACTACAGATTTAGCAATAATTAGAAATATTAATGCTGATGCTATTTGGGCTGTTTATCCTTTTACACCTCAACCAATCATAACACAATCCTTACTTTTAGCTGCTGATATTCCTGTTTTTACAGGAGTTGGTGGTGGACTTACAAGTGGTCTTCGTTCTGTTATGCTTGGTACCAATGCTGAAATACAAGGTGCTATGGGTGTTATTGTCAACGCTCCCACACCAAATGAAACAGTAAAAAGTTTAGCTGATGCTTTAGATATTCCTGTAATTGTCAGTGTGATAAGTGAAGATACTGACATAGAAGGCAGAATAAAAGCTGGAGCTAGCATACTAAATGTATCTGCTTCTACAAAAACGCCTATGATTGTTGCTAAAATAAGAAAAGATTATCCTAAGTTTCCTATAATAGCAACTGGTGGTCATACTGATGAAACTATTTTAGAAACTATAGCTGCTGGTGCCAATGCAATTACTTGGTCACCACCAACTGTTCAAAGCCTTTTTAAAAAAGTTATGAATTCTTATAGAAATAACTCTGATTACTATCAATAAATACTATTTTTTCTATCAAAACTGCTTATCATGATAAATAAGCAGTTTTTTATACCTATCTAATATTTCTGGTTAATTATTAAAATTAATTGAGTATATTATTAATAAAATAAGTTTTGAAAGGGGCAATATATGAGAAATATAATTGATTATGTTGAAAATGAATTTCATACTATCAATGAAAAAAACTTTAATCCTGTGGATTCTCTTATTCTTTCTCAAGTCACCAATTATTTTTATGATGACATAGTTCCTAATATATGTAACTTAAAGCCTCCAGTATATTTCAAAGATTTATTAAAAGCAGAATACTTTAATAAAATGTTCAAAAGTTTTATTAAACCTAAGAAAAACAAACATCTACTATTTGCCTTGGCTGCCAGCCCTAGATTCAGAGATGTTCAAATTAATTATCATATATCAAAAATTGACTTGGAGGCAGAAAAACAATTTTCAGCTACAACTTTTATTATTAATAATGAATTTGCCTATTTAGGATTTAGAGGTACAGACACAACTGTAGTAGGTTGGAAAGAAAATTTTAATATGGCATTTGTTAGTCCCATTCCTTCTCAACTAGAGGGTGTGAAATATGTTAACACTGTATCAAAACTGATTCCTCATAAACTATTTATTGGCGGCCATTCTAAAGGTGGAAATATTGCTGTTTATTCTGCTATGTGCTGTGAAAATAATATAAAACCTCGAATTGAAAAAGTATATAGTCATGATGGGCCTGGGTTTAGAGAAGAGATTATTCAAAGTTGTGAGTTTGCAACTATCAAAAATAAAATAAATAAAACTATTCCCTATTCTTCTTTAGTTGGTATTCTCCTAGCTAATCATGAACAATATTATGTTGTAAAAAGTAATGGTGTTGGTGGTATAATGCAACACGATCCTTTTTGGTGGGAAGTAGGAGAAAATGATTTTATATATATGGATGAACTATCTTCTAAATCAAAATATGTAAATAAAACTTTAAATAACTGGCTTAGTCAAATTTCAGATGAAAAACGCAAACAATTTATCGAATCATTATTTGAAATATTAAATTCAACAAAATTAGAAAATATAACTGATATAGCTACTAACTGGAAAACTAATTTACCTATTATTCTTGATGCTATAAAAAATATGGATCCAGAAGAAAAAGTACTAATCCTAGATTTGTTTAGACAACTTGCTCGCTTATCTGTTAAAGGCATATCTAAAAGCGATAAAAATTATGTAGTTCTTCAAAAAAAACAATAAGAAGGATATTCCCTTTCTTATTGTTTTTTATTTTAATCATAACTTACCTTCTATAATAATTCAAAAGGATGAATTTTAAAATTCATCCTTTCAGTTTTTATATTTAAATTACTTTTTTATATACTTTAGAAATTTAAATCTGCTATGCTTACTCCATTTATAGTAGTTATAGAACATAATGGAATTGCCATATACATTTGACCAATTTGACCTAAGGCTTGAGCTTGAGCCCATAAAATCCCATTACATATTCCATATACAGCATTAACTGTTAAGAAAGATAAATTATTACCAGTTAATCCTAAAGTAAAGTTTGTTGTAGAAGGTAAAATTGTTCCTACTATATTTCTTAATATTCTTGCTATCTCTCTATTGCTATTACATTCACTAGTATGACAATTATATATAGAGCCTTGAGTTGTATCTGGTACAGCATTAAAGCTCATTGATACAATATTAGCTAAAGATACATAAGTATTTCCTATTTGAACTACTTGTGAATTATTATTAATATTTCCAATAACACCTGATATACTTGAATTAGAAGTATTTACTGTAACTTGATTGTTTAAGTTTTGTTGTATTGTCATAAGAGCGTATGATACAGCATCTGAGCAGCATGATGTTGATTGATGGCAACAACATTCACAACAGCAATTGCAGCTAGGTTGGTTATTACATCCACAATTGTTTTTGCATCCACATCTACAGTTATTATTACATCTACTATTAACTCCATATATTATTGCACGTGGAGGTCTATTATTATATCCGTATCTTTCACTATTTTCATAATTTTCATAGCGAGATTCACATCTATTTATATAACTATTTTGAAATGAATTTTCATAACATTTTTTACTCATAAAATCAATCCTATCATAAAATAATATAATATAGTAATACAAAATATTACTATACTATTTACTATGAAATATATCTATTTATGTGACATTTTTTTACTTTTTTCTTAGTTTCCAACACCAAAATCTGTATTATTAAATAGAATTTCAATTTTAGGATTATCTATTAAAAATTTATATTTATTTTCAAACCAATCTACAAGTCCTTGATCTCTTTTTACTTCTGATGTATTGTTTATAAATACATTTATAGTTGCATGATCAAAGTATTTTTGAACTATTTCCATATCCCTATCAATCATTTCCTTTGTTTGACCTTTTATACCAACCATAATACATGGAGAATCAAAATATTCCTTTAACTCTTCAACTGTTTCAAAATTAGCATTTTTATTTAAGTATCCATTTCTAAATTCATTATCAAAAGTTTCCACACCTATTTTAAATGTTATAGGTATTTCAAAGAAATCTCTCATCTCTTGAATTTTCTTTTTATAAATCCAATGACTTTCTAAAAATAATCTTTCAATTTTCTTTTCTTTAATTATTTCTTTTATTCTAAGTAAAGTAGCTTTTGGCATTTCAAAACAACTACCTGAATTGATTACTTCCAATACTTTATATTTTCCTGTGATGTTTTCTAAAACTTCAAAATTAAGTTTATTTATTTCTTCTTCTTCCTTTGAGTTATCTAGTATATAATCACAAAAACTACATTTTCCCCATTTACAAGGAAATGCTTTAAGTAGTACTATTTCACGTTGATTTTTATTTGTTACTTCACTATATCTATCCATTTTGTCTATTCATCCTTTGATTAAATGATAATTTATAATTTTTAGGCATTGCACTTACAACTAAAGCAACTATAATTACTGCTACAAATTTATCTGCATAATCAGTTATTACTTGCGTTACAAATACCCCCACAACCATTGGCACATTAAAATGACTTAAAATTTGAACTATATAAGAAGAGCCTGAAGATGTTACTCCACCAAATAAAAAGGCTGCTATACATGCACTTATAATACTAGTTGGCAAAGTAAATATAAATACTCCTAGTGGTGTTTTTTTGCCTTTTAAAAATCCTTTATTATACATAATTCCAGCTAATAAACCTGTACTTATCTGTACTGGTGCGAAGTAAATTGAATATGGATCAAATGTTATTCCACTTACTAAGCTTCCACATACTCCTGTCATTACTGCATATTTTGGGCCTATTAAACAAGCTATAAGTATTGTTCCTATTGAATCTAAATATATAGGAAGTCTTAAACCTAAGGCTACTAATGCTCCTATAACGTTCAAGGCAATTGCCATTGACACCAATGTTAAGTTTCTTATATTTATTTTTTTATTCATTTTATATTACCCCCTCAGTTGCATCTATTATTTCTTCATATCCTTTAAATATTCTCTTCAAGAACATTTTCATAAAAGCTTTTTCATCTGTTTGTGTTAATACATGAGCATTTGGTTCCTTTTTATAAAAGTTAAATGAATCTACTATAGATTGACCTATAGCCACACCATCATGAACTACTTCCACATATGAATCAAAGCCCTTACATAAATTTCTATCAATAAAATATGCCACTGCTAAAGGGTCATTAATAACACATCCTATTATGCCCTCTTGTTGCCAATGAAAATCTATATAAAATCTTGTTATTTCTGTGATAAATTTTGATTTTTCTTTTTCAAGCCTATTGATAAACTCAATTATATTAGGTGTCAATACAATTTTTCTAGTTACATCAAGGCCTACCATATGAATTTTTTTAGGTAAATGCTTATAAGTATAATCAGCTGCATGGGGATCAACCCAATAGTTAAATTCAGCCACTGGTGAACAGTTTCCATGAATTCTAAATGCTCCTCCCATGGATACAAATTCATCTAAATTATCAAAACCATCTTTATCCTTCATTAATGCTTTTGCAATATTAGTTAATGGTCCCAGGGCTATTATTGACACCTTTTCTTCTCTTTTAAGTGTATCAATTATAAAATCCACTCCACCTTCTAATATTTCTCCTTTTACATCATCATAAAAGTTTTCACCAATACCATCTTCTCCATGAGTATCCTGAGCTGTTATAAGCTTTCTTTGTAGTGGAAATTCTTCTCCCACATATACAGGTATGTCTAACCTATTTGCTATTTGAAGTGTTTTTAGGGCATTTTTTGCTCCCATTCTTGCTGGCACATTGCCACTTGTGATTGTAAGTCCTAAAACTTCTAGCTCATCTGAATTCAAAGCAAGAAGTATTGCCAGTGAATCATCTATTCCTGGATCACAATCAATTATTACTTTTCTTTTTTCCATTTTTATCTCCTCTCAATTTTTCTAAAGGAGATCCTACACGCTTTTTTGCAATAAAAAAAGCCGTATCTAAGGATATAACTTAAATACTGCCACTAATTAAGCTACCCTAGTTTTTTATACTTGGAGGATCTCGAACAAGTCCCAGGTCTATTACCTAGATTTATTTTTACTTATTATATCATAAAATTTTAAATTTTACTAATATATTTATATTAATTCATCTCACATTCTATTCATAAAAAGTCAATAAATAATAAATTTACTTCTATTTGTATAATATAAAAACTGGAGTAAAAATGAATTTACTCCAGTTTTTATTTATAATACAATTTATTAGAGCTATATATATTTTACTTTAAGTTTGATGGACCAAATCCCATTGGTAGTATTTCTTCCAATGTATATTCTATATAATCATCAAAATTATTTCTGTCTTTTGCTAAATATATTTTAAATTCTTTAGGATTACAAAATTCCATCATCACTTGTCTACACACTCCACATGGTGAACAAAATTCCCCTGCTTCACCTTCTTTGTTTCCAACTATGGCAATTGCATCAAATTCTCTTTGACCTTCAGATACTGCTTTGAAGAAAGCTGTTCTCTCTGCACAGTTTGTTGGAGTATAAGATGCATTTTCTATATTACATCCTTGATATATTACTCCATTTTTACCAAGTAATGCAGCTCCTACGTTGAAATGTGAATATGGTGTATAGCAATTTTCTTGTGCTTCAAATGCTTTTTTTATTAATAATTGTATATCCTTCATAAATTTTTATCCTTTCCAAGTTAATGTCCTTTATTAATTCTATATGTAATAAATAGATAAAGGATAATTATTATAACATTCTCAAACAAAAAAGTATATACCTTTTTCATATTTTTCAAATTTATTTTTCATATTTTATATAATATGAATTTTAAGATAATCTATACCATATTCTTTATAATTTTATCTACTTTCAACGCTAGTCCATCCCAAGTTTTGTTTTTTATATTTGTATTTTTAGCTTTTTCAGAAAC
Source organism: Clostridium sp. (assembly GCA_022782605.1). Classification (GTDB taxonomy): domain Bacteria; phylum Bacillota; class Clostridia; order Peptostreptococcales; family Peptostreptococcaceae; genus Terrisporobacter. Next base: position 38,150 of record JALFMW010000312.1, read on the forward strand.
ATTATCTATGAAATTTTTTATACTTTTAGATATATTTTCTTCAAATAAAGGTAGTTCACTCTTTAAAGGTTTACCTACACTTTGCATCTTCGGTAATTTTATGTATGATATATTTCCCGATTGATTTATTTCATCTCCCATAAAATCTTCTAACCCATTAATTTCACTGACTATTACATTGCAACCACATGCTAGAGCTTCTAATACTACTACTGGCAATCCTTCATAAAATGATGGTAATATAAAAATATTACTTTTATTAAATAATTCTGCTAGTTCTTGATGATTTAATTTTCCATGAAATATAACTTTATATTTGCATTTATCTGCCAAAGATTTTATTTCATTTACTTCTTCAATATTACTTCCACTCCCCGCTAAGTTAAGTACTATATGGTTTTCATCATAATCCAATTTATCCATTGACCTAAGCAGAGGTTCTAACCCCTTACTTTTGCAAATTTTACCTGCATAGGTAAGATTTATTTCTTTACTTTTTTTATAGTTTTTATTATAAAATATTTTATCATCATATCCACTACCTATAATACTTATTTTTTTAGTATTCACATTAAATATTCTAATTACTTCTTTTCTTTGTTCTTCATGCAATACTAAAATACTATCTAACTCTCTCACATTATTTATTATATAATCTTTTTCCAAGTCTATATTATTTAACTGTCTAAGACATGTTCCATGACAAATACCTATAACTTTTATATTTCTTACTGCTTCTCTTACAAAAGCTGTAATAAGATATAAATGATTACAAATTATTATATCTGGTTTAAAATCATCAATAGCATGATTCAATACATTTAAGAATTCTTCTTTAATTTTTTTAACCATAGATTTTGTTAAATCTTTATATCTTGTACTTTCATAGGGCATATTATCACTCATACCCATAACTGAAAAAGGTAATTTTTCAGTATTATAAATTACTGGATAATAGTTTATATCTTCCCCAAAAGAGTTTTTATCATCTTTCACATCTATTCCAGCTATAACAGCTTGTTTATTCCCCAACTTATTTAAACTTTCAATTAGTCCACTCATATAAACACCACTACCTGTACTATTAGGCTTTTGTGCTGTAATATGTAAAATCCTCATAACATCCATCCTTTTTATTTTTTTGTAATATGTAAGTATGCACAAGATGAATCATCACTTTCTTTAAATCTTGGAAATATCAAACCATTTTTATCTTCATGTTCTAACTTCCTAACTTTATCATTAACATATTCAATACCATTTTCTTCAACTATTTGTATAATATTTTCTACACTAAAAATATTATATCTATCATATGCACAAGAAAATCCATCACTGCTGATAATAAGTTTTAATTCATCATTTATGCTTATATAATCGTGCATTGACTTTTCAACAGCTAATTCATCAAACTCCAGTATCCAATACCCTTCTTCACTATTTTTTTTTAGTCTATTTTCTATTATATAAGGAAGAAGTATGTCTTTTTTATCTTTTACTGATAAACTTTTATTCTTATTTAGTTTTTTCATTTTTTCAAATATCATATTATCAAATTTGCAAACCCCATCATCTTTTAATATGATATTCTCATTTGTATCATTGATAACTATTGTACAATCCCCAAGAAGAAAATACTCAACTTTATCTTTATAGAATTTAACTATTGCTACTGATGCCGATGGCATATCCAGTTTCTCTAATCTAATTCCTGCTAAAGTTGATAAATATTCTTGTTTTATATTTTCTATTCCTTCACACACTATAGTTTTTAATGACTTATCTTTATTAATATTTTCATACAAATATTTATCCCACCAAGATACATACCACTTGGCATCACTTTCTTTAGATATTAAGTTTTTTTTATTTAATCCTGTTGATCCATCTAATATCCATGCACCATACTTACATACTCTTACTATATCTTCATTATATTCCCCACTACCTTTGTGACAAAGTAGTTTATAATCCTTAATATCTATTTTCATATTCCCCTCCAAAATTAGATATGCTTTTATCTTCACATTGTAAATATTATACAATATTTTCTAATAATTTTATATCGTTTTTCTTTAAGTAAAAAGTAAAGCTGAAATACTTAATTAGTACTTCAGCTTTATTAATATATTATATAGATTCTATTATTTTATTTTTTAAAGTAAATGTTATAGTAGTTCCCACACCTTTTTCACTATCTATAATCATTTTTCCTCCATGTAATTTTACTATTTCATTACTTATAGCAAGTCCAAGTCCACTTCCCGATTTATTATAATCTTCTTGGAAGAATTTATCTAATACCTTCGTCAAGTTTTCTTTTTTTATACCAACGCCATTATCAGTTACGGTAAATGTTGTAAATTCTTCACCTTGTGATACTATAACTACTACATATCCACCTTCTGCCGTAAATTTTATAGCATTTTGAACTAAATTAATTAAAACTTGTCTTAGTCTATTTTTATCTCCTTGAATATCAACTATATTTTCTGTCTTAAACTCAGTAAGAAGAGTAATATTTTTTTCGTTTGCTTTAACTACAAGTTGAGTAACAACACCCTTTGCTAGTTTTGTAACATCAACCATATCTATTTGTAATCTTATTCTATCAGATGATAAACGAGAAAAATCAAGTAAATCTTCTACTAAAGATATCATTCTTTCAGTTTCATCTTGTATTATTCCAAGACCTAAATCAAGCTCTTCCTTACCTATACCTTCATAACCTAAAGTTTCACTCCATCCCTTTATAGATGTAAGTGGTGTTCTAAGTTCATGAGAAACAGATGATATAAATTCTTCTTTTAATTTTCTACTCTTATCAATTTCTACTGCCATATGTTCAAATGTTCTAACAAGATCTCCTATCTCATCATCATATAGCTCTTCTTTTTTTAATTTAATATTATAATTTCCTTGAGCTAATTCATTGGCAAACTGCTTTAAGTTTTTTAAAGGTCTAATCAGAGATTCTGCAAATCTTAAACTTAATAAAAGTGCAATTATTAATATAATTATACCTGCAATTACAAAGAAACAAATAAGTTTTAATATAGTATTATCAATATTTCTTAAAGATAAGCTATATCTAACTACCCCTTCTATTTGATTATTCATTCTAAGTGGCACAGAAATACTCATAACATGTTCGTTTGTTCCTGCAATATTATAAGTATAAGGAGTTAAATTATTACTACCCCTTAGGGCTTTATTAACATCTTCGTACTCATATTTTTTATTTGTTTTTATGCCATACTTATCTAAAATAACATTTTTATTTTTATCAATAAATTCAACAGTAAAATTAGTATTGCTATTAATTTGTCCCTTTTCGAAAATATTGTAGACCTTATTTTCAAAGCTGGCTGATTCCATTCCAACACCATCGTATATGTCCATAGTATATGTTGCCTGGGAAATCAATGATTGCTTAGCTGAATTATAATAATAGTTTTGAAGATAAAACATAAACAGACCTTCAAATAAAGCTACTGTTATAATTATCATGATAAAATAATATTTTACTACTCTTTTTCTAAGCCCTTCTAAATGTAACACCTATTATTCATCCTTTCTAAAACAGTATCCATATCCCCAAACTGTTTGGATATACTTAGGTTTTGATGGATCATCCTCTATTTTATTTCTGATTCTTCTTATATTAACATCAACTATTTTAAAATCATATAAATAGTTGCTACCCCATACTTCATTTAATATTTGATCTCTACTTAAAGATTTTTTAGTATTAACCATTAAGTATTTAACTATTGAAAACTCTGTAGGTGTTAATTCTATTTCTATTCCATTTTTATATAATTTTCTTTTGTCTATATTTAATATGAAAGGATCTGAAATAATTTCATTACTTTTAGTTTTACTATCATCCTTTTTAACTCTTCTGATAAGTGCTGAAACTCTTACTAATAACTCTTTTATACTAAATGGTTTTACCATATAATCATCTGCACCAGATATAAATCCTTCTAATTTGTCCTCTTCTTGACCTTTTGCTGTTAACATAATTATGCCAATTTGATCAAATTGCTGCCTAATAAATTTACAAACATCTATTCCACTCATATCAGGTAACATTACATCAAGTAGCGCTATTGATATATCTGGGTGATTTGAAAGTTGTTCTATAGCCTCTGATCCCGTTCCAGCTTCTATTATTTCATAGCCTTCTCTTTTTAAATTTATACTTACAAAACTTCTTATACCTATTTCATCTTCTAGAACTAATATTTTTTCCTTCATTTTCGAATAATTCCTCCCAAAATCTCAAATTCTATTTATATATAATAGAAAAATATTCTTTCATATTATCTAATGTCAAATCATATTTTTCAAATTCATCTTTATCTTTTATAACAAGTTGATAGTAATTATTATCTGTTTCTGCCAAAATACTTTCTATTTTAGGACTTGTTTTCGCATCCTCAACTATGTTTTTTTGCGATACTCCTATTTGAAATAATTCCTCAGGTTCTTTTGCATCATTATTATAATGATAGAATATATAATATGGAGTATCTCCAACTATACTCTTTTGAATATACAATTCATTTGCAAGATTATCTGGTACTAAGAATTTAAAATTATTCTTGTAATTATAGTATACTTGACTTATGAATATTGTATCTGCATCTTTACCAATTTTATTATTCCACTTTCTCCAACTAATAAGAGATGATGCTTTACTATTTGTGGTATAATTTTCTATCATTTTATTATTAAGAACAGGAATATCAATTATACCATCACTATTTGCATCTTTAATCGGAACATAGTATGAATTGAGTATTACATTATCATCATTAAATACTTTTTTCAGTGTTTTATCTTTCATATATAATATTTGAATTGCATATCCACTTTCTTTTAAAGTTGGCATACTCAATATTAAACCTTTTTTATTGTTATATATCTTTCCTGTTGTAATGTATAAATCTTGCAAATTTTTCACATTTGGTATTTTAACTGAGTTACTTATATTTAACTTGTTATCCTTAGTATAATTTAAAATTGTTGCATAAATATCTCCGCTGATATTATCGCTATTCAACATTAATATATCTTGTTTAATGTCATCATTTAATTTAGTATTATTAATATGTCCTACTTCTATTTTCATAGATGTAAATTTTTCAAAATCTTTTAACCAGGTTGGTCTTATCTGAGATATCTTTTTTATTTTATTATTCTTAATACTATACACATTCATAGTTGTCACTGAGTTATTATTAGTAAGTAATATAACTTCATCTAAGCCATCGTTATTCAAATCACAAAAGTTTGCATATTGTATATCTTCTCCTTCTTCTAAATAACTATCTTCAACAACATATCCATTATCTTTTTTTGAAATAAGAACAAATCCTACTTTATTTACATTTATATTAACATCTTCTTTTTTCTGAAATGCTATAATATTTGAATCCAATTCGTTTATTTGTCCTACTTCAGAAGAATTCTTTGGTAATATTAAAGTAGTACCTTCTAAAGACTTATTTATAAAAGTATATAGTTCATTTTTATCCTTGTCATAAATTATATTATCATTAAGTAGATTTTCTGGCGAATCACTACTCGTATCACAACCTGTAATAAAAATACATGTAATAAATAATAAGGCTGTTAACTTTGCTAACTTCATATATTCCCTCCTATTTGTATTTGTCAGCAAAAAAAGATTTAAAATCATTTATTCGTTTTTCTTCCTTTTTCACTTTTTCTTGACATAGGCTTCCTCTTCCAAGTCTATCTGCCAAAGAAAGTAAACTTATTTCCTCATAATCAGATTCATTTACTATCTCTTTTTCTCTAAAAAAAGGTAATTTTTTATCATAAAATAAAGTTTGCATATGATATTTAACCAGGATACACACTTCATTTATGAACTTTTCATCATCTGTCACTTGGTTTAAAAACTTTCTAGCAAGTATTTCTCCTTGTAAATCATGACCATATGCAGTAATTTTCCCTTTTCTTACCCTTGTTGTTGTAAGTTTTCCCAAGTCATGTAAAAGAGCTGACCACATGAATACTCTTTTATTTTTAGATTTTTCTTTATATTCACTTGCTTTATCAACTACCATTAATGTATGATTTAAAACATTTCCCTCAGGGTGATGAACTAAGTTTTGTTCAACATCCTGCAATTTTTTAATCTTTATAAAAGGTTTTTCATCAAATTCACCTTCATCTATTAATTTTTTAATTTCAATAGAAGGCTTAGATGAATTCAATAATATTTCATCTACTTTTACAAATACTTCTTTGCAAGTCATAAAATCACTCTTTCTATTTTATTATACATGAATTTTTTCAAAATAAAAGATTACTTATCAAGTAAATCTTATTATATTCTAACACAAGATTATAAGTTTATTTATTTTTTATTTTTCCATTAAAATTTATTATATATTCTTATAGTATTTTACAAAAATTTAAAGCTAAATCCAAAGATACATAATTATAATATATCTTAAAGATTTAGCTTTCAAAATCACTTTAATTAAATTTTAGGAAATTTGTCATCTGACCATATAATATCTTCCATTTTATGTTCAATCTCTTTTTCTTCCACTTCAGGAGTAGAATTTTCTTCATCTTTATCACTTATATTTCTAAAGATACTACCTTCTATAATTTCATCTTCATTAATTTCATTAATCTCATCAACTTCAACTTCTTCAGTATCTATAGATTGAGTTTTTATTTCTTCTTTTTTTGATTTTTTAGATTGTTTTTTACTTTTATCTTCCTTAGTAGGTTCTACTTGTTTCTTTGATGACTTTTTAGTTGATTTTTTACTGCTTTCTTCCTTATCATTTTCTTTGGATTTTTTCTTTGATGATTTTTTGCTTTTTTCGTGAGTTTTATGTGATTTCTTTTCTTTTTGTTGAGTTGAGTTTTTATTATTTGATTGATCATTAATTTCTAGATACTCATTTTTTGAAACATCCTCTATAATTTCTTTTGGCTCTTCTTTATTTTTCTTATGATTTTTATTTAAAGATTTAGTATTTTTCTTTCTATTTTCATTAGAAGTAGATTTTTTCTTTGTTCCTAAATTAAAATTGAACCCTTTCTTTTTCTTTGTTCCTCTTGGTTCTTCTTGTACTTCAACTTCTTTTTTATCGTTATTATTATCCATTAAATCATTTAATATTACTTCATTGTAATCTTCTTCATATTGAGAAGTCTTCTTATTATTTTTTTGTTGCTTATGTTTCGGACTTCTTCTAAGGTTTTTCTTTGTATTAAACAAATTTACACCCCCTTAAACCTACTTATTATAATATATATTCAGTTTAAGGGAATATATTATTAATTATTAATTATTTTTAGGTGGCTTTGGTCCTATATATTGATATAAGTTACTCTTTAACATACCATTATATAATTTTCTTCTTTTAGTTGCTTCTTGACCAAATTCATTTTCAAAGTCTTCATATGAAGTTATAAGGTAATAAGACCAGTTTTTAAGTTTTCTAAATGCATATCCTAATTTCTTATAAAGCATTTTAACTGTATCTGTGTCTTCAAGTCTTTCACCATATGGAGGATTTGTTACTATAAATCCATACTCTTCATCACTTGTAAATTCTGTTGCATCGCCATATCTAAATTCTATATAATCGGCAACACCTGCTATTTCCGCATTTTCTCTAGCAATTTCTAGTGCTTCTTCGTCTATATCATATCCATAAATTTTAAAATCAACTTCTTCATTCATTTGTGCGTATGCTTCTCTTCTTACATCCCACCAAATTTTCTTGTCCATAGTTCTCCATTTTTCTGAAATAAATTCTCTATTCATTCCAGGAGCCATATTTATTCCTTTCATGGCAGCTTCTATTAAAAGTGTTCCAGAACCGCACATAGGATCTACTAAAGTTCTTCCTGGTCTCCAAGGTACTAGCTCCATAATAGCCGCAGCTAAAGTTTCTCTGATTGGTGCTTTATTAGCTCTTTCTCTATATCCTCTTTTGTGAAGAGCTGTTCCTGAAGTATCTATAGTTAAGGTTACTTTATCCTTGTGTATAAATACATATATAGGATATTTCTCTTTATCTTCTTTTAATAATCCTGTTTCTAAATAGCTTTTCTTTAAACTTTCAACTACAGCTTTTTTAACAATTGACTGTATATCTGGAGTTGAGTATAGTTTTGATTTTATAGATGATGCTTTTGAAATTGGGAATTGAGCACCAAATGGTATGTATTTAGCCCAGTTTATTCTCTTTGTTTCTTCAAATAATTCATCAAAACTTCTAGCTTCAAATTCTGCCACCTTAAGATGTACTCTTTCAGCACATCTTAGATACATATTTGATTTTGCAATACCATATTCATCAGTTTTATATGTAACTCTTCCATCTTCTGTTTTTATTATTTCGTAGCCTAAGTTTTTTATTTCTCTTGCCAACATTTTTTCTACACCAAAAAAGCATGGTGCTACTAAAGTATAATTTTTCATCTGTTCCTCCTGTTGTTAGTTCATACTTCCCATCTTGTAACCATTTAAGTCTAATGTAACGTATTTAAATCCTATTTCTTTAAATTTCAGATTCACTTTATTTATAATTTCATCATTATAAAACTTGCTTATTTGTTTTTTTTCAACTTCTATTCTAGCCAAATCTTCATGAAATCTAACTCTATATTGAGTGAAACCACAATCTTGTAAGAAGTTTTCAGCCTCTTCAATCATTCTTAGCTTTTCTTTTGTTATTTTATTATTTGTAGGTATTCTAGTTGCTAAACAAGCAAAAGCTGCTTTATTGTATGTACTAATATTTAACTCTTTAGATAAGGTTCTAATTTCATCTTTAGTTAACTTAGCATCTTTAAGAGGACTTATTATATTTAATTCTTCTAATGCCTTAAGTCCTGGTCTATAATCATCTAAGTCACTAAAATTTGTTCCATCTAATATATATTTTATATTATGTTCACTTGCTATTTCTTTTATTTTAGTAAATATAAATTTTTTACAATAATAGCATCTTAAAGGGCCATTATCTATAAACTGAGGTAAATCCAAGTCATCAATTTTATATACAATTTGCTTCACACCAAATTCCTTGGCATAATTATTTGACTCTTCTATCTCCCTAGTTGAATGCATCATTGCATTTATAGTAATAGCCAAAATATTATCTCCTAAAGTATCTTTGGCAACTTTTAATAAAAAATTACTATCAACACCTCCTGAGTATGCTATAGCAACTTTACCCATTGTTTTTAATTGATTTATTAATTTATTTAATTTATCTTCTAATATTTTATTCATCCCTTTGTCCCCTAATTAAAATAATTTATCTATTCTAGTATATAGAAAGAATTTTAATAAATCAAATAAATT
>JALFMW010000324.1 GCA_022782605.1 Clostridium sp.
ATAGTTATGAAGACATTACATATCAATGCCAACTTTGATTTTTATGGTTTGAAGAGTGAGGGATATTATACAATACATAACAAAAACAAATCATTTGAAGATAAAAGAATTGATTTGAATATGAGATTATATTTTGATGAAGAAAATGAAAATGAATTTTTATATGCTTATATACTATGGTTTTCTGTTAATCCTAAAAAAATAGGTATAGGTAGTCTTATAATAAATGAAATCATAGAAGTGCTAAAGCATTTAACTAATATAGAGTTTATAATAATCCATCCAAAGGATAAGGAAGTTAAAAAATTTTGGATAAAAAACAAATTTATAGAGAATCAAAAACTAAATTCAGATAAGAGAATAAACATAAATACTAGAAGGATTTTATCCTATTATATATAAAGTTTCTAGAAGTCATAATAAATTTAAAGTAAAAGCGTAGAGATAATCTACGCTTTTTAAGGTAATAAATAAAACTCATATCCATTACTTCTTGCTTCATCAATAACCTCACCAAGAACTTGAGCATTTGTCTTAGATATAGCATGCAACAATAATATGGAACCATCATGCAAGTGACCAAGAATATGTTTCTTTGCATAATAGGTAGAAGGTTGATTATTAGGTTCATAATCTCCATAAGCAAAACTCCAAAATACAGTTTTATATCCCAAATCCTTAGTCATGGCTAAACTTTTTTGAGAGTATTTACCCATAGGTGGTCTGAAAAATTTAGGCATATCTTTACCAGTAAGTTCTTTGAATCTATCTTCCACATCTGTAAGTTCTTTACTAAAAACTTCATTAGAATAAGTAACACTAGGCATAGAATAGTGATGTTTAGTATGATTAGCAACTACATGACCTTCATCAACCATTCTTTTTACTGTATCAGGAGAATAAACAATATAATGAGAAGTTACAAAGAAAATAGCCTTCACATTCTTTTCTTTTAACACATCTAAAATCTCATCAGTATATCCATTTTCATAACCTTCATCAAAAGTCAAATAAAGGGACTTGTTTTTAGGAGATTTTGGGCCATTATACACAGCGTTATAATCACTTAACTTGAAATTTAACTTATCGTTAATTTCAGGTGTCCTAAAATCATTGTTTGGTATGAAGAACCAGTCTATACAAGTATTATCCAAATCAAGAGATTTAAGTTTACTCATTTTATTATTAAAAGAAAAGCCAGATGAAAATACAAGTAAAAATAATAAAATTGAAATAGAAATAAACTTCTTCAAATAAACACCTTCTTTGCTTAAATTTTAAAACTTACATTAATTATCCTTCCATTGATGAATACATTTATAAACGGAAAATAATTGAAAACAATTGAAACTCAGGATAAATAGAATATAAATCTTAAAATAGCAAAAATTAATATAGAATTTGAAAATAATTTAATAAAGCTAGGAGAGAAAGATGATGACAAAAGTAACTTTGGAAGATGTAAAAAAAGCACAAGACACCATAAAAGACATTGTCAAGAAAACTGATATTTTGGAAAGTACAAAGTTAAGTTCTATGACAGGAGCAAATGTTTATTATAAATGTGAAAATTTACAAAAAACAGGTTCATTTAAAGTAAGAGGAGCTTGTAATAAAATAGCAAACTTAACAGATGAAGAAAAAGCAAATGGTGTTATAGCATCTAGTGCAGGAAACCATGCTCAAGGTGTAGCATTAGGTGCAAAGATGAATGGAATAGAGGCAACCATAGTTATGCCACAAACAGCACCCTTAGCAAAAGTAACAGCTACCAAATCATATGGAGCAAATGTTGTCTTAGAAGGTTTAGTTTATGATGATGCTTATGCTAAAGCTTTAGAAATTCAAAAAGAAACTGGTGCAACTTTTTTACATCCATTTAATGATGAATATGTTATAGCAGGTCAAGGAACAATAGCACTTGAAATTTTTGAACAAATGAATAATAAAGTAGACACTATTCTTTGTCCAATTGGAGGAGGAGGAATTATAGCAGGTGTAGCCGTGGCAGCTAAGGCTTTAAATCCCAATGTAAAAATTATCGGTGTACAAACAGCCAATATTCCTTCCATGCATGAATCAATGAAAGCAGGAAAAGTAACTACAGCCTTCAAGGACACTTCTGTTGCTGATGGTATTTCAGTAAAAACAGTTGGAGAACTTACATTCAACATAGTAAAAGATTTAGTTGATGATGTAATTTTAGTGGAAGAAGGAGAAATAGCAGAAGGCTTATTATTCTTAATGGAAAATCAAAAAGTTGTGGCAGAAGGTTCAGGTGCAGTAACAACAGCAGCTATTCTCAGTGGTAAATACATACCAAAGAAAAATGAAAATGTGGTTTGTATTATCTCAGGTGGAAATATAGATATAAACACTTTAAATAGAATAATTGCCATAGGACTAGCTAAAAGTGGCAGACGTTTTTCATTTAGTACAAATATTAAGGATAAACCAGGTGGACTTGGCGAATTAACAAGAATTATAGGTGGTGAAGATGCTAATATAATTACAGCAAACTTATCAGCAACTGATGAAATAGGTGTTCTTAATGCTAATATGACCTTAGAAACATTTGATCATAATCATATAGAAAGAATTAAAAAAGAAGTTAGTGAAGCTGGATTTACTATAAAATAAAGAGATGATGGAGAGGTAAAACCTTCTAGTGTTTTTCAAAGAGATTTCTTAAAATACCATATCCTACACCTAAAATTAAATATTTTGTTTAAAAACACAATTACACAAAAGGATGAACTTTTATTGAGTTTATCCTTTTTGTGTGGGGTTATATAAGGGTAAATTATTATATAATATAACATAAATAAACAATAGTATACAAATAACTAGATATTTTTAAAAAATTAAATATAAAATATAAAAAATATTGTGTGTTTGTTAAAAAAATAACTATAATAGATTGACATAGTAAATGAAATATAATATCCTTAGATTATGAATAGGGGAGGGAATAAGTTTAGATGAAAAAATTATCCGAGACGACAAAAAGAATAATAATATTTTTTATAGGAATGAGTATTATACAATTTGGAGTGGCTTTATTCTTAAGAATGAATATAGGTTCAGATCCATTTACAGTTTTTACACAAGGATTGGCCAATACATTAAATAACCTTGGAGTAAATGCAACGACAGGGACAGCCAATAGAATAATTCTAATAGTATTATTTAGTATAATATTATTACTGAACAAAAGTCATATAAAAATAGGTACAATGATATGTGTTGTTGGAGTTGGACCGATTATAGATTTGGGAGTCAGTATGGTTTCTATTCTTCCAGTAGAATCGTATAATTACTTATTAAAAATGTTTTTAATAGCATTAGGATGTTTTATAATAGCTATAGGATTTTCAATGCTTTCTGCTACTAAAGTTGGAGTAGCACCAAATGATATAATCCCTTTTATAATAAAGGAAAGAACTAACTGGGAATATAGATGGATTAGAATTTTGATGGATGCAGTTTTATTAATATCAGGATTTATGCTAGGTGGTACTGTAGGTGTAGGAACTATTATAGCTATGGCTACGACAGGTCCTTTTATACAACTATGTTTACCATATGGTGAGAAATTTACAAATTTCATACTTATGGGAAATCTAGATTTAAATGAGGTATAAAATTTTATAATTTGAAATATAAAAAAGGAGTTATTTCAAAATGACTTTAAAATCATTTTGAAACAACTCCTTTATTTTTTTATTAAATTTATGTAGGATAAGTCCGTCCAAAACTAAATTGAAAAATTATCATGTATATTTTGGGAAAAATATGTTATTATTCCTATGTGAAAACAAATTAAATAAATACATCAAAGGAGAGACAAAATGGAATCGACTTTAAATAAGAAAAAATTTACGCTTCCAACAGCGTACACAGTGTTATTAATAATAACAGCTTTAATAGCACTTGCAACTCAATTTATACCGGGAGTACAAGCTGCTAAATTATCAGATTTAGTAATGGCTCCAATAAATGGTTTAAATGAAGCAATTGATATAGCAATATTTGTTTTATTAATTGGTGGATTTTTAGGAGTAACAACTTATACAGGAGCACTAGATGCAGGAATAGGTTCTGTAGTTGAAAAGTTACAAGGTAGAGAATTAGTATTAATACCTGTTTTAATGTTTATATTCTCATTAGGTGGAACAAGCTTTGGTATGGCAGAAGAAACAATTGCTTTTGCTGCATTAGTTACAACTACAATGATAGTAGCAGGATTTGATCCTTTAGTATCTGTAGCAACTTTAATACTTGGTTCAGGATGTGGTGTTTTAGGTTCAACTGTTAACCCATTCTTAGTTTCAACAAGTATTGGTGCTTTAAATGGAGTTGGAATAGAAGTAAATCAAGTTATTGTTATAGGAACTGGAATAGCTTTATGGTTATCATCATTATTAATATCTATATATTTTGTGATGAAGTATGCTAAAAAAGTTCAAAAAGACAAGAGTGCAACTTTATTATCTGAAAAAGAAATGAATGATGCAAAAGAAGCATTTATAGGAAATAAAGATAGTGAAGAAGTTGTAGAATTTACTACTAAAAGAAGAATAGTTTTAGGATTATTTGCTTTAACATTTATAGTAATGGTTGCAGCAATAATTCCATGGGAAGAGTTTGGAGTAACTATATTTGCTAAAACTGATTTCTTAACAGGTTCAGCACTTGGTAGCTGGTGGTTTAGCGAACTTGCAATGTGGTTTGTAATAATGTCAGTTATTATAGGTTTAGTATATCAAATGAAAGAACAAGAAATAGTAAGTGCATTTATGAATGGTGCAGCTGATATGGTTGGTGTTGCTCTTGTAATAGGAGTTTCAAAAGGTATATCAGTAATGATGAGTACTACAGGACTTGATAATTATGTATTAAGTTCAGCATCTTCGCTACTTAGCGGAATGTCTCCAATAGTATTTACAATAGTTGCTTTTATAATATACATGGTGTTATCATTCTTCGTACCATCAACATCTGGTCTTGCAGGATTATCTATGCCAATATTTGGACCTTTAGCAGTATCTTTAGGATTTTCATCTGAAGTTATAATATCAATATTCTCTGCAGGTAGTGGACTTGTTAATTTAGTAACACCAACAAGTGGTGTTATCATGGGTGCACTAGCTATTGCAAAGGTTGACTATGCTTCATGGGTTAAATTTGTAAGTAAAGTTTTAGTAGCTATATTTATATCATCAGCAATAATATTATCAATAGCAATGATATTATTGTAATCAATATATATTAAATAAAAATTTTTAAATCAAGTTATAAGTAGAAAATAAATAATAATGGATAGTATGGTTTATTATATAAGATATATAGTAAGCCATATTATTTTAAACAAAAAGGAGAAAAATGAGATGACATTACAATTGGAAAATCTAAAACCACAAGAGGTGTTCAAATATTTTTCAGACATATCTCAAATACCAAGAGGTTCAGGAAATGAAAAACAAATAAGTGATTATTTGGTTAGTGAAGGAAAAAGGTTAGGATTAGAAGTTGTTCAAGATGAATTCTTCAATGTTTTAATAAAAAAACCTGCAACTAAAGGATATGAAAATAGTCCAACAGTTATAATACAAGGACATATGGATATGGTTTGTGAAAAGAATAAAGAAACAGAACATGATTTTGAAAAAGATCCAATAAAGTTAAGAGTAGAAGGGGACTTTTTATATGCTACAGATACAACTTTAGGTGCTGATAATGGAATAGCTGTTGCTATGGGACTTGCCATACTTGCATCTACTGATATAGCTCATCCAGCTCTTGAAGTAATATTTACAGCAGATGAAGAAGAAAGTATGAATGGTGCTATGAATCTTAATGGAGATTTATTCAAAGGAACTTATATAATAAATATAGATTCAGAAGAAGAAGGAACAATTACAGTAAGTTGTGCAGGTGGAGTTACTGCATTAGTTACTGTTCAAAAAGAGTTCAAAGATATTAACTCAAAAGTAGCTTTAACTATAGATGTAAAAGGACTACTTGGTGGTCACTCAGGCATGGAAATAAACAAACAAAGAGCCAACTCAAATATACTTATGGGAAGAATTTTAAATCATTTATTAAATCATGCTGAGATTAAATTTGATTTAGTAGAAATAAGTGGTGGTGCTAAAAATAATGCCATACCTCGTGAAGCAGAAGCAGTTATTTTAGTAGATGAAAAAGATACAGAAAAGTTATCAAAAGAATTAGATAATATACTAAATATATTCAAAAATGAATTTAAAACTTCAGATCCAAATATAGAAGTTTTATGCAAAAAATCTCATGAAACTTATAATAAAGCTTTAACAGATGTTGTTAGAGATAATATAATAGCTATAATAATGTTAATGCCAGCAGGTATTCAAACTATGAGTATGGATATAGAAGGACTTGTGGAAAGTTCTACAAACTTAGGTGTTATAAATAATAACCAAGATGATTTTGTATTTGAATTTGCAACAAGAAGTTCAGTTAAAAGTTTAAAAGATGTAATAAACAGCAAAATGACTTTATTATGCAAAACTCTAGGTGTTAAATTAGAATTAGAAGATGATTATCCAGAGTGGGAATATGCTAAAAATTCTAAATTAGAAGAAATATGTGTAAACACTTATGAAGAAATAACGGGCCAAAAACCGCACATAACTGCAATACATGCAGGACTTGAATGTGGATTACTATTAGATGCCATAAAAGGTGCTCAGGCAGTTTCAATAGGACCAAATTTATTTGATGTTCATACACCAAATGAGCATTTAGACATAAAATCAACTGAAAGAACTTGGGATTACTTAATTGCAATCCTTAAAAATATAAAATAATAAATTTATAAATAAAAACCATATACATAAGAGAGATGTATATGGTTTTTATTTATTATAAGAAAATTACAAATTAAAAAGTTAAAAAACATATATTTTAATACTTCTATAATCATATTCTTTATGGTATATTATATCTTATTGTTTAATAGATTTAGATATTTGAAGAAGACAGAAAGGAACAGACAATGGAAATATTTAGGTTTAAAAAAGAAAAGTTTAATTTAGAAAACTTTATACATTATTATAATGATAATATAGAAGAATTACTTATGGAATATCCACATTATGTATCGAGAATATGCTTAATAGATAGAGATTATATGGATGTGATAATATTTGATGAAGATTATGAATATTTAAATGATGCAAAAGACTATAAGGAACTTTTAGTAAATGGTGAATATGCTCTTCATTTTGCCATAGGAAAAACTTATGAAAATGCAGAAAAAGTTGAATTAATTGATGGAAGTAAATTTGTATTAAATCACTATATGGAAGATATTTATGAAGAAGATAATACAGTAAAAGATATTGGTGATTTAAGTTTAAATATGGATAATTTAATAGGTTTATTATTTGAATTAGAAGAGGAAAATAACGAAATAGTAGTATATCCAGTAGACTTTGAACATGGAGGAGAAATTTCAAATCCAAGAATAAGAATAGCTGATGATTGTGGAGATTTAGAAGAAATAATAAAAAATATATTAGAAAGATTTATAACTGAATAATCTATTTGCAGGCAGTGAAGTAATCACTGTCTTTTTTTGCTTAGATAAAAAACTTATATATATAAGATAAAAAATATTCAGAATATTGTATACAATATGTTGACAAAAAAAGTTGAAATATATACAATTATATCAATATTCAGAATATTCAAAGGAGGAGAATTATGAAAAAACAACAAACAGATATAGCCGTAGTGGGATTTGCATTATTTTCAATGTTCTTTGGAGCTGGAAATTTACTATTTCCTCCTTACCTAGGTCTTATATCAGGAGGAAGTTGGCTAATATCTTTAGGAGGATTTATATTAGCTGACGTGGGATTATCTTTGCTTGTAATAACAGCAGCAGCAAAATGTGAAGGGGAGCTTGATACAGTTTTATGCAGAGCAGGTAATATAATGGCTAAACTGATAGGAATAGCATCAGTATTATGTATAGGTCCATTGCTTGCAATACCGAGAACAGCAGCAACAACTTATGAAATGGGAATTTCACCAATTATAGGAAGTACAGGAACCTTAGCACCAGTTATAGTATCAATAGTATTCTTTGGTTTAACATTATTTTTAACAATTAGACCATCTAAGGTGGTTGATATAATTGGAAAAATATTAACACCTGCTTTATTAATAGCTTTAGCAGTACTTATAGTAATAGGAATTATATCTCCAATTGGAGGAGTAAGTGAAAAAGCACTTATAGAAAATAGTTTATTTGCTGAAGGTGTATCTCAAGGGTATTTAACAATGGATGCTTTGGGAGCTGCAGCTTTAGCTACAGTAGCAATTTCATCAATCAGTGAAAGAGGATATAACAATCCAAAAGATAAAGTTAAATTAACTTTAAAAGCAGGATTAGTTGCAGGATTAGCTTTAACACTTGTATATGGAGGACTAACATATTTAGGATCAACTCTATCAACTGCTTATGGTGTTGATACTCCACAAGCATCTTTAATGGTAGTTATAACAAATTCATTACTTGGATATCCAGGAAAACTAGTTCTTTGTATAATAGTATCACTAGCTTGCTTAACTACTGCCATAGGATTAACATCAGCATCAGCTAAGTACTTTGCAAGTATAAGCAACAATAAAATAAAATACGAAACAGTTGTAATAGTAGTTTGTGTATTTAGTGCAGTTGTTTCAAACTTTGGTGTTAGCACAATAATTAAATTCTCAGCACCAGTACTTGAAATAGTTTACCCTGTATTAATAGCTTTAGTAGTTATGACGATATTTGGTGAAAAAATAAAAAATGATAATGCATTTAAAGGTGCAGGATATGTAACTTTATTTGTAAGTTTACTTTCTGTTTTAAGCAACTTATTATCAATAAATCAAATAAGGGATTTATTAAATCTACTGCCATTTGCTTCAATAGGATTTAACTGGATACTTCCAGCCATAGTTGGAGCGATAATTGGTGGATTTATAAAAAATAAATCAGATGATGAAAAGCAACTTTCAAAATATGCTTAAAGCTTAAAATAGAAATCTAATAATTAGTTTATCCCTACATAAAAATATATATTAAAAACTGGAAGATAATTCTTTCAGTTTTTTTATGTTGAAAATAATACTATACATATCTTTGCAAATAATATAATTAATTTACAAAGAAAGGTAGTATTAAAAATGACTAAAAAGACATTTTCATTTCCCACAGCCTACACAGTTATACTAATAGTTATGTTAATTGTACTAGGTTTAACTTATATAATACCTGCAGGAAAATATGCAAAATTACAATATGACCCACAAAGCAATGTATTTCTAGTAGAAAGTCCAAGAGGAGAATTAACAGAATATGAGGGAAGTCAAAAAACTTTGGATGATCTTAGAGTAAATATTGACTACTCTAGATTTAAAGATGGTTCAATTAGTAAACCAGTTGGGATTCCAGGAACTTATGAACAACTTCCTAGACCATCCACATCAGTTTTAGGAGCATTTACAACATTTTTTAAAGCACCAGTTCAAGGTTTATATGATTCCATAGAAATTATAGCCTTTGTATTAGTTATAGGAGGATTAATAGGTATTATAAATAAAACAGGAGCTTTTACAGCTGGAATAAATGCTCTGTCTCATAAGGCGGCAGGAAAAGAATCCTTATTAATTATAATAATATCCACACTTGTTGCCATAGGAGGTACAAGTTTTGGTTTAGCAGAAGAAACAATAGCCTTTTATCCAATTATAGTTCCAATTTTTATTGCAGCAGGTTATGATGCACTTGTGGCAATAGCAACTATATATTTAGGCTCATGTATAGGAACAATGGCATCAACAGTAAATCCCTTCTCCACAGTTATAGCATCTAATACTGCAGGAATAGATTTTACCCAAGGTATGATATTAAGATTTGTAATGTTAATAGTCGGACTTATAATATGTATAGTTTATACAATTAGATATGGTGAAAAAGTCAAAAAAGATCCATCATCTTCATATATATATGATCAAAAAGAAGAGCTTGAAAGACAATTTTTATCAAATAATAAAGATGAAGATGCACCTAAATTTACTTTATCTAGAAAAATGATACTAATAATATTTGCTGCAGCTTTTGTTGTAATGGTTTATGGTGTTAAAGAGCTTGGTTGGTGGTTTGAAGAAATGACCGCATTATTTATATTGGTTACTTTCATAATGATATTCTTTGCAAAACTAAGTGAAAAAGAGTTTGTTTCTGAATTTATGAATGGTGCAGCAGATTTACTTGGAGTAGCCATCATCATAGGACTGGCTCGTGGAGTAACGATTATTATGGAAAATGGTATGATTAGTGATACTATACTTAATTCTTTAAGTTCAAGTGTGGCTAGAATGAACGGTGTAGTATTTTCAACATTTATTTTCTTTGTATATATTGTACTGGGATTTTTTATTTCATCATCATCAGGACTTGCAGTTTTATCAATGCCAATAATGGCACCACTGGCAGATGTTGTTGGAATAAGCAGAGATGTAATAGTAAGTGCTTATCAATTTGGCCAAGGTATAATGAGTTTTATAACTCCTACAGGTTTAATTTTGGCTTCTCTTGCCATGGTCAATGTTACTTATGACAAATGGTTAAAATTTGTTTTACCTTTAGTTATAATAATAGGAATTTTGGCAATTGTAATGCTGGCAATAGGTGTTTTAATTTAATAAAAAAAGTCCATTTCTTAGTGAAGTGGGCTTTTTATTCATTCTTATTCTAAACTATTCTTCTATAATTTCGACTTGTTTAATTTGAAAATCTTTTGCTTTTGCCATTTCTTCATATTTTTCAATGTCTGGATCTTCAACATCTAAGAAATACCCACTAACTCTGTAGGGTTTGAAATTTACTCCTGCACTTGTTAATTCTTTCATAAATCCATTCATTTTTTCAAAATCTTTGCCGTGTATTTGGTATCTTTTCATCTTTAATAAACCTCCAATTATTTTATAAAATTTGATGGCTTTTCAATGAAATGATTTCAAAGAAATGTCTTCATCAATATTGTAGCATTATTTTATATAAATGTAATAAAGATTAGAAAACAAATCAATAAAGTGGATAAACATAAAGTCTACCCACTTTTAAAATCATAAACGGAAATTATTAATATAAGAATTAAAATCCCAAGTTTCTAAGAATGATTTTGCTGAATTATATCCTGAGTTGAATAAACTTGTCATTTCTTCTTTAGTAATATCGAAGTTAATAGTGCTAATTCCCAGTGTTGGAATATTTACTATTCTCACACAATCGCAATCTTTAAAATATATTTCTTCGCTTGTGGAAAGGGATGTTTCAATCACATCCATTAAATAGGATATAAGCCCATGAGGATTAGAGTTGCTGTTTTGTACATTATTATATAAATTTAGACCAAAAGTTGGCCATCTAGGTCTATCAGATACATCAAAAATCCAAATAGGAAAGTTACTTAAAAGTCCACCATCGACAATATAAGAAGGATTTCCTTTTTTATTTAAAATAACAGGTTCGAAGAAAAAAGGAATACTAAGGCTCATTCTTACAGCTTTGGCAATTTCAAATTCCATAGGATTTATATTATATTCTACTAAATCATCAGGCAAAACAACTAACTTGTGTCTAGTCACATCAGATGCAATTACTTTTAACTTACTTTCACCATTCTCATAAATATCTTTAAAATATTTTTTTCCTTTTTGTTCAAATTTTTCACTAAGAAATCTTTCAACATAAGCACCGGCATGTATTCCTTTAGAGTAAAAGAGAGAAGTAGGAGGTCCAATTAAAGGAATAGACTGCAAGGTATTTTTATCTGCAAATTTGTGATAATCAATTTTAAGCATTATATCATATATTTCCTTTGCTGTGTATCCAACTGCTACGAGAGATGCAACAATAGCACCTACAGAAGTTCCTGCGACTTTCTTCCATATATATCCGCATTCTTCAAAGTATAATAAAGCACCAACTAATGCAATTCCCTTTACACCGCCACCTTTACATACTAAGTCAGCATACATTAAATTCACCACCAATATTAAAACTTGTACGAAAATTAGTACAATACATAATATGATAAAATGCTATGAAATGATAAATTAGATAAAAGGAATTTTTATATGTGAAAGAAGCATATTTTGCTTGAGATATTTTTTCTATAAATAGAAAAAGAAGAGCATAAGCTCTTCTAAATATATTTTATTTATTAGTATTTTTCTTATTGAAAAATCTTATTACATCATACTCTTGAAATATTATGCCGAATAATATTAATGTAAGACCTATAACAATACAGAAGCCTTGAATTAAATTATTAAGTAAAGAAAGCTTATTTAATAGAAGGCCTATAATATTAAATAACACGCCTAGGGAAACATACCTGTAAGGTTTACTCATAAAACACCCCTTCTACAATTGGTATTTATATATTATATTTAAAATAGTAAAATACTTGCTTAATTTATAGCAA
>JALFMW010000335.1 GCA_022782605.1 Clostridium sp.
TAAATTCTATAGCATCATTTGCATTTGTAATACCACCCATACCCCATACTGGTATCTCTATGTTTTTAGAAACTTCATTAACCATTCTAAGGGCTATTGGTTTTATTGCTGGACCTGATAATCCTGCATATACATTATCAAATACTGGTTTTCTCTTATTTATATCTATAGCTAAAGCTTTAAATGTGTTTACTAATGAAACACCATCTGCACCTTCTTCTTCACAAACTCTGGCCATACCTATAATATCTTCTGCATTAGGAGATAATTTTATCACAAGAGGCTTATCTACGACTTTTCTTACCTCTCTAACTACTTCCCTAGCAACTTCATTTTTTATTCCAAAGGCCATTCCTCCAGCTTTTACATTTGGACAAGATATATTTAGTTCTATTACATCTATATCTTTTCCTCTTAATAATTCAGCACCTTTTATGTAGTCATCTAAAGTTCCCCCACCTAGATTAACTATTCTAACTAAATCTAAATCAGAGAAAAATGATAATTCTTTATCAATAAACCCTTGTACTCCTGGATTTTCTAATCCTACACTATTCATCATTCCTGATGGTGTTTCAAATACTCTCATACCATTATTACCATCTTTTTGATTTAGTGTAAGTCCTTTAGAACTTATTCCACCTAATTTTTCTATATCATAAATTTCATTGTATTCTCTTCCAAACCCAAATGTTCCAGATGCCATTATTACTGGATTTTTAAAGTTAAGATCCTTAAATTTTACGTTCATATTAGCCATTGAAAATCACGTCCTCTCCCCTGAATACTGGACCATCTTTGCAAGTTTTTTTATTGCCAAATTTAGTTTTACACGTACATACTAAACATGCTCCAACACCACATGCCATATGATTTTCTAGTGAAACAAATAGCTTTGTATTTGTTCCTTTTACCATATTAACTAACTTTTCCATCATTGGTGTTGGACCACAAGTTAATATATAATCGTATTTTTCTACGTCTATTATATCTGTGACAAAGGTATCTCCTATGGCAACATTTACTTCATTACAAAATTCTTCATATTTATCTATTAATATAGGCTCTTTTCTAAAACCTAAGTATGCATCACAGTTAGGAATATTTTTAGCTACTAAATAAAGTGGTGCAATTCCTATTCCTCCACCTACTAAAGCTACTCTTCCTTCCACCTTTTCATATCCATTACCATAAGGTCCCTCTAATTTAATAGTGTCATCTACTTTTAATTTACTAAGTATTTTTGTCCCTTCACCTACAACTTTATATAAAAAACTTATACTATTTTCATTTATATCGTGAATACTTATAGGTCTTGATAATAAAGGATAATTATCCCAAGCTCTTAACATATAAAACTGACCCATTTCACCTTTGAACTTACCGTTTACTTCCATTAAGTACATATCTTCCCCAATATACTCATTTCTGATTACTTTATACATTTTGTATCCTCCATATAATTCCCTTCACTAAAAGACTGAAATAATTAATCGTTTATATCTATGCCTAAAAGTTTTATAATTAAGGCCATTCTTACATACATACCGTAAGTAGCTTGTTTAAAATAAACTGCTCTCTCATCATCATCTACATCAGTAGATATTTCATTTACTCTTGGTAGAGGATGTAGTACAAGCATGTCTTCTTTTGCATGTTCCATTTTTTCTTTATCTAATATGTAAGTATCTTTTAATCTTTCATATTCCTCTGCATCTGTAAATCTTTCTCTTTGAATTCTAGTCATGTAAAGTAAGTCTAGACTTCTTAATGATTGTTCTAATTGTGTAGTTTCATAATATGAATAACTTTTAATTTTATCTTTTATATATACAGGCATTTCTAATTCTTCTGGTGATATAAATACAAATCTATTATCTTCATATCTTGTCATTGCTTTAACTAATGAATGAACTGTTCTTCCATGTTTTAAATCTCCACAAAGTCCAATTGTGTGATTATTTAAAGTTCCTTTTAGGGATTTTATTGTTAGTAAATCTGTAAGGGTTTGAGTAGGGTGTTGATTTCCACCATCTCCAGCATTAATGAATGGTACACTCGTGTATTTAATAGCTTCAGCTGCTGCTCCAGCAACAGGATGTCTCATAACTATAATGTCTACATATCCAGATACAACTCTCATTGTATCTGCCAATGATTCTCCTTTAGCTACTGACGAAGAGTTTGGTTCTGAAAAACCGATTATCTCTCCTCCTAGTCTTTTCATTGCTGCTTCAAAGCTTAATCTTGTTCTTGTTGATGGCTCATAAAATAAGGTAGCCATTAATTTTCCTTCACATACACGAGAATATGCCGATGGATTTTTCATAATATCCTCAGCTAAATTTAAGATTTCATCTATCTCTCTAACAGAAAAGTCTTCTGGTTGGATTAAATTTCTTGATTTTAACATATTTTATTCCTCCTTTTTAGCCTCTCTGGACTAAATTTAAAAGCACTTCATATCTCTAGTAGATTAACACTTTTGGTTTTTTATGTCAATAATATAAAACTTTTAATATTAGAAATATTTAAATCTTTCTATATAAAAAAACAGAAGACATTTCTATCTCCTGTTTTATATCTCTATCATAAATTATATACTTATTTAAAAAAGGTTTCTCTTGTCATACTAATAATGTAAATTTAATTTTTATACTAATCCTTGTGCCATCATAGCATCAGCAACTTTTAAGAATCCTGCTATATTTGCTCCAGCAACTAAGTTATATCCAAATCCATAAGTTTGAGAAGCATTAGCACAAGCATCATGTATTCCAACCATTATGTCTTTTAATTGAGCATAAACTTCTTCTGGAGTAAATACAGTCTTACCAGAGTTTTGACCCATTTCTATACAAGAACAAGCAACTCCACCGGCATTAGCAGCTTTAGATGGTCCTACTATAACTCCGTTATCTTGTAAATATTTTATTGCTTCGTTAGTTGAAGACATATTTGATCCTTCACAAACAAATTTACATCCATTTGCAACTATAGCTTGAGCATCTTCTATTAATATTTCATTTTGAGTAGCACATGGTATATATAAATCAGCTTTTACTTCCCAAGGTTTTTTACCTGGTACAAACTTAGATCCTTCAAATTTTTCAGCATATGGAGAACAAATATTTTTACCTGATGCTCTTAATTCAAGCATATAATCAACTTTTTCTCCACTTACACCATTTGGATCATATATATATCCATCTGGACCTGATATTGTAATTACTTTAGCTCCTAATTCATTTAATTTAGCAACTGTTCCCCAAGCAACATTACCAAATCCTGATACAGCAACTTCTTTACCTGCTAATTTTTCCCCATTAGCTTCTAACATTGCATTAGCAAAGAATACTATTCCGTATCCTGTAGCTTCAGTTCTTCCTTGTAATCCACCATAAGAAAGACCTTTACCAGTTAAAACACCTTCAAATCTATTTACTAATCTCTTATATTGTCCAAACATGTAACCAACTTCTCTAGCACCAACACCTAAATCTCCAGCTGGTACATCAGTTTCTGGCCCTATATGTCTATATAATTCAGTCATAAATGCTTGACAGAATCTCATTATTTCAGCATCTGACTTACCATTAGGGTCGAAGTCAGATCCACCTTTACCTCCACCTATTGGAAGACCTGTTAAGCTATTTTTAAATATTTGTTCAAATCCTAGGAATTTTATTATACCTGGATAAACGTTTGGTGCAAATCTCAAACCACCTTTATATGGTCCTATTGCACTATTAAATTGATATCTGTATCCTTTATTTACTTGTACTTTACCATTATCATCTGTCCAAACTACTCTAAAAGTTATACCTCTTTCTGGTTCTGTTAATCTTTCTAATATGGCTGCTTTTTCATATTCAGGATGTTTTTCCATTACAGGTATTAATGAAGTTAATACTTCTTCAACTGTTTGATGGAACTCAACTTCCCCAGGATTTTTTTTCTTGCAAAGTTCGATACAATCTTGTACGTAATTAGACATTTTTTAAAGCCCCCTTGTTAATAAGTAAATTTATTTTTATATTTGTTATTTGTATGGTAATTTATGACTTTAATTAGATTCTCAATTGAATTGTAGCATAGTAAAATCTTACTTCGCAATTGAATTTTTGTTTAATTTTTAATTAAATTTTTGTTTAATAATGCTTAATTATATGTTAAAAAATAAGTTTGTTTGTAATTTTTAATTCAATATATTTTTATATCAAATTACTTTTAAAGACATCTTTTTTTCTATATAAGCATGTCCAATTTTACGTTGTTATAATTGGTAAATTTTGCTATAATGAACTTAATCATATAATACAAAAAGGGGGGTATTAGAATGGCTTATAAAATAACTGATGAATGTATAGCTTGTGGATCTTGTGCTGATGAATGTCCAAATGATGCTATAATCGCTGGGGATGATAAATACGAAATAAACGCTGATGAGTGTTTAGATTGTGGAACTTGTGCTGATGCTTGTCCAAATGATGCTATAGTTTCTGAATAATCTCTACATAAAAACTATTCGAGATAATAAATTATCTTGAATAGTTTTTTATATTTTATTCATTGTACTTTTTTATAATATTTTGCTATAATAATAATGCATTATAATTAATCATAACAAGGAGGACCTATCAATGGCTTACAAAATAGGTGATGCTTGCATAAGCTGTGGTGCTTGTGCTGACGAATGTCCAGTTGAATGTATATCTGCTGGAGATGATATATATGTAATAAATCCAGATGAATGTATTGAATGTGGCGCATGTAACAGTGTTTGCCCTGTGGAAGCTCCACAACAAGACTAATAACAAAAAGCTATTCAAATTTTTTAATTTGAATAGCTTTTTCATTTATTCATTATCCTCTTTCATTAAATATGATAGTGTAAATAAACTTTCTGTTAAGTTTACATTTTCTACTATTACATCCTTAGATACATTTAAATCAACAGGGGCAAAATTCCAAATTCCTTTTACCCCAGCACCAACTAGTCTATCTGCCAATTGTTGGGCTCCATTCTTAGGAACACATAAAATTCCAATATCTATATTATTTTCTTTTATGTACTCTTCTAAAATATCCGAATCTAGTATTTCAAAGTCTCTTATATTTAGTCCAATTAATTTAGGATTAGCATCGAATAATGCTTTTATTTCAAATCCAGCATTTTTAAAACCAGTATAGTTTGCAATAGCTTGACCTAAGTTCCCCGCTCCTACAAGCACTGCATTATATGATTTATTTAATCCTAATATTTTTCCTATTTCATTATGTAGGTCTTCAATATTATATCCATATCCTTGTTGCCCAAAGCCTCCAAAATTGTTTAAATCTTGTCTAATTTGAGATGCCGTGAAACCAATTATATCACTTAACTCTTTAGAAGATATTCTTTGTATATCCTTACTTAATAAGTCTCCCAAATATCTATAATATTTAGGTAGCCTTCTAATAACAGCCATGGAAATATTTTTACTAGCCATTATTCCACCCCCTAATATAATCTTTTAATTGCTCTTATTTATTGTTAATAGTATAACACTCTTGATTATATTATATCAAAACATTATAATTTTAGGTAGTTCAAGGAGGTATAAATTTATGATTGTTTTATCGTGCAACAACTTGTACAAAAGTTTTGGTATAGATTCCATCTTAGAAAATATATGCTTTAGTGTAAATGAAGGGGATAAAATCGGTATTATCGGTGTAAATGGTACAGGTAAAACTACCCTTATGAAAATAATATCTGGTGAATATGGATATGATGAAGGGGATATATATACTTCTAAAGATTGTGAAATAGGATACTTAGAACAAAATACTAACTTCCATTCTAATAATACTATATTAGAAGAAGTTTTAGAGGTTTTTAAACCTTTAATAGATATGGAAAACTATTTAAGAGAATTAGAAATAAAAATAGCAGAGGAAGGTAGTAAACCTAACTCTAACATTTTAGATAAACTTATGAATGACTATTCTCATCATTTAGAACTTTTTGCTGAAAAAAATGGATACGGATACAAATCAGAAGCAAAAGGTGTTCTAAAAGGTTTAGGATTTAAAGATGAAGATATGGACAAACCAATCAGTATATTATCTGGTGGTGAAAAAACAAGGGTACTTTTAGGTAAACTTCTACTAAAAAAACCTACTTTATTATTATTAGATGAGCCTACTAACCACTTAGATTCGGAAGCTATTGAGTGGCTGGAGTTCTTCCTTAAACAATATAAAGGAACTGTTATGTTAATATCCCATGATAGATATTTCTTAGACCAAGTAGTTGATAGAGTTTTTGAAGTTCATAATAAAAAACTAAAAACTTATAATGGTAACTATTCTAAATTTGTAGAGTTATCTAAAGTTGAAAAAGAAATAGAACTTAAAAAATTCGAAGACCAACAAAAAGACCTGAAAAAACAAGAAGAGTCTATTGAAAGATTAAAAGCTTACGGTAGAGAAAAGCATCTTAAAAGAGCTCGTAGTAAAGAAAAAGCTTTAGATAAAATAGAAGTATTAGATAAACCAGAAGCTTATAGAAAAAAAGCTAAAATTCAGTTTAATCCTTCTGTTTGTAGTGGAAATGATGTACTTCATGTAAATGATCTTTCCATGGCATATGATGATAGAGTTTTATTCAAAGGTGTAAACTTTGATATTTATAGAGGTGAAAAAGTTGCCCTTATAGGTCCTAATGGCGCCGGTAAATCTACTTTATTCAAAATATTAATGAATGAACTAACTCCAATTTGTGGTGATTTCAAATTAGGAACTAATGTTAATATTTCTTATTTCCATCAAGAACAAAAAACATTAAATCTAGATAATACTATCATTGATGAAATTTGGGATAGCAATGATAAGTTAACTCAAACTGAAATAAGAAATATGCTTGGATCTCTTTTATTTGAAAATGAAGAAGTATTTAAAAAGATTTCAACACTAAGTGGTGGGGAAAGAGCTAGAGTTGCCATATTAAAATTAATATTATCTAATGCAAACTTCTTATTACTAGATGAGCCTACTAACCACTTGGATATAGACTCTAAAGAAGTTTTAGAAGAAGCATTAGAAAATTATACTGGTACTATATTTACAATTTCTCATGATAGATACTTCCTAAATACTGTAGTAGATAAAATACTAGTTTTAAGTGAAGATGGTATAACTGAATACCTTGGAAATTACGACTATTATATTAATAAAAAACGAGAAATTGAAGAAATGGCCACTGTTGTTGAGGTTGAAGAAAAAACTAAAACTCAAATTAAAGATGAAAGAAGAAAAGAAAAAGAACAACGTGAAAAAGAAAAGAAAAATAGATACAAAATAAAAAATATTGAACAAGAAATAGAGGAAATTGAAGGTAAAATCGAAGAGCTAGATTATCTTTTATGCCAAGAGGAAGTTTACTCTAATCCTACTCGTTCTAAAGAAGTTAGCCAAGAAAAATCTAATTATGAAGACAAATTATCTTCACTTTATGAAGCTTGGGAAGAATTAGTTTAATATTTTATAGATAAAAAGCAAGAATATGAGATGACTCTCAATTCTTGCTTTTTATATGTAAATATTTATTATTTTACAGCTGCAACAACTGACATTTCTACTAATAAGTTTTCTCTAGCCATTTTAGCTTCTACACAAGCTCTAGCTGGTTCATGACCTTTAGCTACCCATGCATCATAAACAGCATTCATATCAGCAAAATCCTTCATATCTTTTACATATATTGTTATTGATAATATGTTTTCTTTATCAGAACCATATTTATTTAAAAGATCTTCAACTTTAGCTAAAACTGTAGCAGTTTGCTCTTTTATATCCCCTTCATCACAAGTTTGTCCACATAAGTAAAGAGTATTATTGAATATAACTGCTTTACTCATTCTTCCATTGTTTTCAAATCTTTGAATTGCCATTTTTGTCTCCTCCTAAATTATGTCTATTTTTAAATTTGGTACAGCATTAAGAGACATATCATCTCTTTTGCCATTTATATAATTATAATATCCTGCACAACCTATCATAGCTGCATTATCTGTGCATAATGATAATGATGGATATTTAATCTCTATATTATGCTCTTTTGCCATTTCTGATATCTTTTCTCTAAGAGCTGAATTAGCTGCAACTCCTCCAGATAATGCTACAATTTTATAATTTTTTTCTAAAGCAGCCTTTATAGCCTTAGTCGCAAGAACCTCAACTACTGCTTCTTGGAAAGATGCCGCCACATCTTCAACTACTATTTCTTGATTTTTCATTTTTTGTCCATTTAAATAGTTTAATACTGCTGATTTTAACCCACTAAAACTAAAATCATAAGAATCATCTATATATGCTCTAGGAAAATCTATAGCTTTTTTATTTCCTATTTTAGCAAGCTTATCAATTATTGGACCACCTGGATACCCTAAATTCATAGCTCTAGCTATTTTATCAAAAGCTTCACCAGATGCATCATCTCTAGTTCTTCCTAAAATCTCATAACTATTATAATCTTTTACTTCAACTAAATGAGTATGTCCTCCTGATACAACTAAAGTTATAAAAGGTGGTTTTAAATCTTTATGTTCAATATAGTTGGCACATATATGACCTTGCATGTGGTTAACACCAACAAGAGGTTTATTCAAAGAAAAAGCTAAAGCTTTTGCATAAGAAAGCCCCACTAATAATGCTCCCACCAACCCTGGACCATATGTAACAGCTACATGATCTATATCTTCTAATTTAATATTCGCTTCATCTATTGCTTCTTGGAATACTGCATCTATATTCTCTATATGTTTTCTAGAGGCTACCTCTGGTACTACACCTCCAAATTTTTTATGTAATTCTATTTGAGTAGATACTACATTTGCTAATACTTCTCTACCATTTTTTAATATGGCAACTGCTGTTTCGTCACAGCTACTTTCCATAGATAATGTTATTATATCCTTCATTTATTTACACCTCTTTTAACTGGTTCCACATTATGATGGCATCTTCTTTATTATCACTATAATATTCTTTTCTTATGCCACCCATTTTAAATCCATACTTTCTGTATAAATTTTGTGCCACTGTATTTGAAGCTCTAACTTCTAGAGTCATAGCACTTAAATCGGCCTTTTTACATAATTCAACTAATTCACTTACTAATCTATCGCCAATTTTTCTTCCTCTATAGTCACTATGAACTGCCACATTTGTTATATGACCTTCATCAACAACAAACCAAATACCTACATATCCTACGATTTTATTGTCAATTTCAGCTACTAAATATCTAGCTAAATCATTTTTTAATTCTTTATTAAATGCATCCTTTGACCAAGTATCAACGAAGCAATTTTCTTCCACTTCATAAACACCGTCTATATCATTCTTAGTCATAGGTCTTATTATTAGATTATTTTCCATCTCTTAACCTCTTTTGCTTTTCTTCGTATTGTTCTTCTGCTTGAGATTTTCTAATATACATAGGATTTATGTCATAACAATTATGTACTTCTTTATTTTTATCAAACTTGTCTCTTGCTATAACACATAAGCTACTAGCTTTAGTTATATTGTTTGCTGGAGATGGGATAGTTATATTTGATATATCTTCTATTTTTTCTTTGTATTTATATACAGCTTCACCAACTATAACCCACTCTTCACCACTAGTTGATAATTGTTCTAGTAAATCATCAATTGGCATAATGCTTATTTCTTCTTGTAATTCTTTTATTTTATTATTTTCTAATTTATATGTATTTGTATAAACTTGATTTCTTTGTGCATCTAAAATTGCACATATTTTTTTATCACAAAGATCCATATTAGCACCTAATATTTCTAATGAATTAACTCCTATTAAAGGAATATTATTCACATGAGCCATAGCTTTTGCCGTTGCCATTCCTATTCTAAGTCCTGTAAAAGAACCAGGCCCAACACATATACCTATAGCATCTATATCTTTAATGTCTATATCATTAAGTTTTAACATATTCTCTATCATAGGCATTAGTTTTTGTGAATGAGTTTTTTTAGTATTTATAGTATATTCACATATTAATTTATCATCTTCTAAAACAGCCACATTGGCAGCCATAGTAGAAGTATCAATTCCTAATATCTTCATTATTTAGTCAGCTCCTCAACTATTTCTTCGTATTTTTGTCCAAATGGGGTTAATATCATTTCTCTTCCAGTTTCTTTGTACATTAACTCTATTTTTAAATATTCATCTGGAAGTATATCTTCTATTATATTTGCCCATTCTATTATGCAAACACCATCTGAATCTATATATTCATCAAATCCAATATCGTACATTTCTTCACTACATCCGATTCTATAAACATCAAAATGATATAAAGGCATACGTCCTTCATATTCATTAACTATTGTAAATGTTGGACTTGTAATATAATCATCTACTCCTAAAGATTTAGCTAAACTTTGTGTCATTGTAGTTTTTCCAGCACCTAAATCTCCTATTAAACAAATTACAGCCCCTGGAAAAAGTAGTTCACCTAATTTTGTTCCAATTTCTCTTGTTTTTTCTTCTCTATCTAAATAAATTGTTTTCATTTATATCACCTTTAAAATCCTTTATTTAAGCATGATTTTTACTTTATCTCATTAACTATTATTATCAATTTTACTATTATTTTAGTCATTTCTTTCTTATACAACTAGATATTATTATATAATATCATTGATTTATAATAAAGAGTTTATATTTTCACATAAAAAAATAAGTGAATATCAAAAATGATATTCACCTATATTTATTATTTAGTAAGTATTTTTTCCATTTTTTTAAACAATGGTAATGTAACTACTGTCATTAGTGCAGCTTTTATTATATTGAATGGTGCAATCATCCATATTACAAAAGTATATAAATCTGTAACCTTAGAATTTATTACTGTACCCATCTGTATTATTGCATCTAGTGGCATACCATATACGGTTGCATATAAAGGCATCATTATATAGTAATTCATTATACATCCCATAATAGTCATTGCTACTATTCCAACTAATCCTCCAGCTACTACAGATTTAATATTTTTCCACTTTCTATAAAATAAGCATATAATTAATACATAAGATCCACCTATTATTACATTTGCAAATTCTCCAACTCCACCTGTAGTACTTGCTGTAATTCCTTGAAGAAAGTTTTTAATTATAACTATTGCAATACCTGCAATTGGACCTAATGACATTCCGCCAAATATGGCTGGTATATCAGATAAGTCTATTTTTAAGAATGATGGAAATATTGGTAGTGGTACTGATATAAACATAAGTACATAAGCTATCGCTGATAGTATTCCCACCTTTGCTATGGTTTTAGTAGATCCTAATCCTTGTTTTTTAATAGTATTTTGCATAACACAACCTCCATATTAAATATTATTTTGTGAAATTAAAAAAACCCGAAGAATTTCAACCTTCGAGTTTTATGAATATTCAAAATGGATTATGGTATATATCATAATTCTCTTCTCTCATCCAGACTATACTGTCGGCTTTGGAATCTCACCAAATCATGCTACAAAAGTAGCTCGCGGGCTATAACCGCCGGTAGGGAATTTCACCCTGCCCCGAAGATCTTCTGTTTTTTTAATTTCATTTTTATAATATTATAGTAATTTAATTATTATATTATGTCAACAAAATTAAATTTATAACAAACTAAAAGTATGAAGATTATTATTTTCTATATACTATTTTTCCATCTATTATTGTATATAATACATGACTGTTTATTTCAAAAGGATTATTATCCCATATAACTATATCTGCATCTTTTCCAACCTCAATAGATCCAACTCTATCATCTATTCCTAATACTCTAGCTGGATTTATTGTTATTGATTCCAATGCCTTTTCTTCTTTCATTCCATATTTTATAGCTATACCTGCACATATTGGAAGGTACTGAATAGGAATTACTGGATGATCTGTCATTAAACAAACATCTGCACCTGCATTTGATAATATACCAGCTGTCTCAAAAGTTAAGTTACGAAGTTCAACCTTTGACCTCTCAGAAAGAGATGGACCAACTATTAGTGGATAACCTTCTTCTATTAATTCATCAAGTACTAAATGTCCCTCCGTACAATGGTCTAGAGTTAATTTTAAATTGAATTCTTTAGCAATTCTTATGGCAGTAAACATATCATCTGCTCTATGTGCATGAGCTTTTAGAGGAATTTTTCTTTTTAGTACAGGTATTAAACTTTCATACTTAATATCATATTCTGGTTTACTTTCATCATCTTCTTCCAGTTCACATCTTTCAACTTCTTCTAAATACTCTTGTGCTTTTTTTAAATTTTCTCTAATTAAAGCAGCTATAGCCATTCTTGTTTGTGGAGTTTTTTCATCACTACCATAAACACTCTTAGGATTTTCTCCAAAAGCTACTTTTGCAGCTACTGGATTTTTTATAACCATTTTATCTATTATTTTTCCAAAAGTTTTTATAGCTATACACTGACCACCCATTACATTAGCACTTCCTGGAGTTGTACAAACTGATGTAATTCCTCCTTGAACTGCCTCTGTAAAATTTCTATCCATTGGGTTTATTCCATCAATAGGATTTAAGTGAGGTGTTACAGGGTCTGTTTCTTCATTTCCGTCTGCACCTTCTGAACCCATTCCATCTTCCCAAAGCCCAAGATGAGTATGAGCATCTATAAAGCCTGGCAGTACTAAACATCCCTTTGCATCTATTACCTCAGCATCTAGTGGTGCTACAATTTCATTTCCTATTTCTATTATTTTTTTATTATCAATTAAAATATTACTATTGATTATGCCTTTAGTAACGGTGTTCACCGTTCCATTTTTTATGAATATCACCTGTTTTCCTCCATAACTAAATCTTCATAGATAAAGCAACTCTTTGTTTATCTAAATCTATTCCTATTACCTTTACATCTACTACATCTCCAACAGAACAAATTTCCATTGGATCTTTTACAAATTTATTACTCATTTGTGATTTATGAACTAGTCCATCATTTTTTATTCCTATATCAACAAACACACCAAAATCTACAACATTTCTTACTGTTCCCTTTAATATCATACCTTCTTTTATATCTTCTATTTTTAATACATCTGTTCTAAGTATAGGTTTCATACCCTCTTCTTCTCTAGGGTCTCTTCCTGGCTTTTTAATTTCTAAAATAATATCTTTTAAAGTAACTTCTCCCACATTAAGATTTTCACTTAATTGTTTTAAACCTACTTTCTCAACTCTATTGTCTATGTCAGATATATTTTTATTCTTTAAATCTTCTAAAGAATAACCTAAAATTTCTAGCATTTTTTTACATATATCATAACTTTCTGGATGTACTCCTGTATTATCAAGTGGGTTCTTACCATCTTCTATTCTCATAAATCCAGCACATTGAACAAATGCTGAAGGTCCAAGTCTTTTTACTTTCTTAAGTTCCGTTCTAGATTTAAATGAACCATTTTCTTCTCTATAAGCAATTATATTTTTTGCAACAGCTTTACTTATTCCTGAAACATGTTCTAAAAGTGAGTATGATGCAGTATTTAAATCAATACCAACTTTATTTACAGAGTCTTCAACAACACCATCTAAAACTTCTTTTAATCTCTTTTTATTTAAGTCATGTTGATATTGACCAACGCCAATACTTTCAGGATCTATTTTTACAAGTTCTGCAAGAGGATCTTGAAGTCTTCTTCCTATAGATATGGCACCTCTTATAGATACATTTATATCTGGATGTTCTTGTGCTGCAAGTTCTGATGCTGAATAAATTGATGCTCCAGCTTCATTAACTATAATATATTGAGCTTTTACACCCATTTCTTTTATTAAATCTGATATTAGACTTTCTGATTCTCTCGATGCTGTACCATTTCCTATTGCTATAACATCTATCTTGTATGTTTCTATTAATTTTTTTAAAGTTTTTTTAGATTGTTCAACTTTTCCTTGAGGTTTATGAGGATAAATTATTGCTTCATCTAAAAATTTTCCATTAGCATCAACTACAGCTATTTTACATCCATTCACATATCCTGGATCAAATCCCATTACTACTTTTCCTTTTAGAGGTGGTTGCAATAAAAGATTTTTTATATTTTCACCAAATACACTTATAGCTCTTTCTTGAGCTTGTTCTGTCAAATGATTTCTAATTTCTCTTTCTATAGATGGGAAAATTAATCTTTTGTATGCATCTTCTATGGCAGAAACTATTATTTCTTTATTTTTAAAATTATTTTTATTTATGTATTGATTTTCAATATATTTTAAAATTCTATCATTATCTATTTCTAACTTAACTTTTAAAAACTCTTCTTTTTCTCCTCTGTTTATGGCAAGAACTCTATGAGATGCCATGTTACTTACTCTTTCGCTAAAGTCATAGTACATATCGTAAACAGATTTTTCATCCTTAGTATTTTTCGTTACTATAACACCATATTTTAAAGCATTTTCTCTTATATGCTTTCTTATTTCAGCATTATCAGAAATTATCTCTGCAATTATATCATTTGCTCCCTTAAGGGCATCTTCCACTGATAAAACTTTCTTTTCTTCATCTATAAATTTTTCGGCTTCAGAATCTATATTTTCTATATTTTTTTCTAAAATTAATAAAGCTAAGTTTTCTAATCCCTTTTCCTTAGCTATAGTAGCCCTTGTTCTTTTCTTTTGTTTGAATGGAGCATAAATATCTTCAACTTCTTGAAGTGTATTTGATTTAGCTAGGTTTTTAATTATTTCTTCTGTTAATTTTCCTTGTTCTTCTATTATTCTTTGAACATCTTCTTTTCTTGATTGTAAGTTTCTTAAATAAGTTAATCTATCATTGAATTGTCTTAAAATTACATCACTCATTTCACCAGTCATTTCTTTTCTATATCTGGCGATAAAAGGTATCGTATTTCCTTCGTCTATTAACTTTATAACATTTTCTACTTGCTCATTTTTTAGACTAAACTCTTTTCTTAAAATCTCACTTATATTCAATTTGAACCTTCTTTCTAAAAATAAGGCTCAAGAATAAAATTCTCAAGCCCTATGTTTTAATTATTTATTAACTTTGTTCATTTTTAAATACTCATTTATAAATAAATCTATATTTCCGTCTAATACACTATCAACATTACCTACTTCACAATTTGTTCTGTGGTCTTTTACTAATTTATAAG
Source organism: Clostridium sp. (assembly GCA_022782605.1). Lineage (GTDB taxonomy): Bacteria > Bacillota > Clostridia > Peptostreptococcales > Peptostreptococcaceae > Terrisporobacter. The sequence goes on from JALFMW010000335.1 coordinate 15,226, forward strand.
GTTGAAAAACATAGGATCTAATTTGACTACCCCAAGTAATTTGAGAGTACTTACCTTGTATATCTTCTATTCTTTCTTTTTGTTCTAATTCTTTCAGATGAATTAATTTACCTTTTAGCATTTTCATAGCTGTCTCTCTGTTTGATAACTGAGATCTTTCATTTTGACACTGAACAGTTACTCCTGTAGGTATATGAGTTATTCTGACAGCAGAATCTGTTGTATTTACATGTTGTCCACCAGCACCAGATGCTCTATAAGTATCAATTTTTAAATCTGACGGATTTATTTGAACATCAATATCATCATCTAATTCTGGAGTAATATCAACTGAAACAAATGATGTGTGTCTTTTTCCAGAAGTATCATAAGGAGATATCCTTACTATTCTATGAACACCTTTTTCACTTTTTAGATATCCATAAGCATTTAAACCTTCTATTAATAAGGTAACACTTTTTATACCTGCCTCAGTATCTGGTAAATAGTCTAAAGTCTTAACTTTATATCCTTTATCATTTGCCCATCTAGTGTACATTCTAAGAAGAATTTGTGCACAGTCTTGAGCATCAAGTCCACCAGTTCCTGAGTTTATAGATAATATGGCATTGTTCTTGTCATATTCTCCATTTAAAAGTGTTTTTATTCTCATCTTATTTAGTTCTTTTTGTAGGGAATTTATTGATGTTTCTATTTCTTTTTCAATAGAAACATCATCTTCTTCCATACCCATTTCAATTAATATTTCAACTTCTTCAATACCATTTTGTAAACTATTATATTCTTCTATAGTATCTTTTAAAGATTTATTTTTTTGTAATATTTTTTGAGCTCTTTCATTATCATTCCAAAACTCTTGTTTTTCGATCTCTCTTTCCAATAACTCAACTTCTTTATTTAATTGATCTATGTCAAAGAGAAACCCTCAAATCTTCTAAATTTGCAGACATTCGTTGTAATTCTTGTCTGTATTCTTGTTCATTTAACATTTGAACCCTCCAAACTATTTACCACAACAATGTTTAAACTTTTTACCACTTCCACAAGGACAAGGCTCATTTCTTCCAACAGTTCTTTCTTTAACCATAGGAGATTTATCAGCTAAATCACTTGGTGATGATAAAGTATCAACATCAACTATTGATTGTCTTTCTTTTGGTTGTTGCTCAATAGTTATATTAAATAAATATCTTACTGTATCTTCTTGAATATGTTTAACCATATCATCAAACATATCAAATCCTTCCATTTTGTATGCTATAACTGGATCTTGTTGTCCTAGAGCACGAAGTCCTATACCTTGACGTAATTGATCCATAGCATCTATATGATCTATCCAGTGATTATCAACACATTGAAGAAGTATGATTCTTTCAACTTCTCTCATTCTATCAGAACCTACTATTTCTTCTTTTTCTCTATATAAATCATGAGCTATTTCATAAATTTTATCACTTAATTCTTGTGTATTTAATTCTTTTAACTCTTCTAATTCTAAGCTATCTTTTGGCATAAATAATCCATATAAATATGATTTTAAGTTTTCTAATTCTACACCATTATCTCCTATATAAGCAGTAACAGCAGAACCTATTATTTCTTGTATCATATTTTGAATTTGTTCATTTATATCTTCGCCTTCTAATACTCTTCCTCTTTCATCATATATAACTTGTCTTTGTCTATTCATAACATCGTCATATTGAAGAACGTGTTTTCTTATACCGAAGTTTCTTCCTTCAACTTTCTTTTGTGCATTTTCTATTGATTTAGTTAACATTTTATGTTCAACTGGCATATCTTCTTCTAAACCAATTTTTTCAACTACACCTTGTATTCTTTCGCTACCAAACAGCCTCATAAGCTCATCATCTAATCCAATGTAGAATCTTGAACTACCTGGATCACCTTGACGTCCAGAACGACCTCTTAACTGATTATCGATTCTTCTAGACTCATGTCTTTCTGTACCTATTATAGCTAAACCACCTGCTTGTCTAACAGCTTCTTGTTCTTTTTTAGCTTGTTCTTTATATTTTTCATATAAATCATCAAAAGTATGTTTAGCTTTCGCTAATTCTTCATCTAATTCTAATTCTGATTCTTCAATATGAGTATCTACTCTTTTTATAGTAGCATCAGTGAATCCTTGTCTTTTTAATTCTTTTTTTGTTAAGAATAGAGGATTTCCTCCAAGCATTATGTCAGTACCACGACCAGCCATATTTGTAGCTATTGTTACTGCACCAAGTCTACCAGCTTGAGCAACTATTTCAGCTTCTTTTTCATGGTTTTTCGCATTTAATACTTCGTGTTTTATACCTTTTCTCTTAAGTATTTGAGAAAGTTTTTCTGACTTATCTATAGAAACAGTACCAACTAGAACTGGCTGTTGTTTCTTATGTCTTTCTAGTATATCTTCTGCAACTGCATTAAATTTACCTCTTTCATTTTTATAAACTACATCTGGTAAATCTTCTCTTTGAACTGGTTTATTTGTAGGAACTACAACAACATCCATTTTGTATATTGATTTAAATTCTTCTTCTTCAGTTTTTGCAGTACCAGTCATACCAGCAAGTTTTTTATACATTCTGAAGTAGTTTTGGAATGTTATAGTTGCAAGAGTTTTAGATTCTCTTTGTACATGTAACCCTTCTTTTGCTTCTATAGCTTGATGTAGTCCATCTGAATATCTTCTACCAAACATTAAACGTCCAGTAAATTCATCAACTATAATTATCTCACCATCTTTAGCAACATAGTCTACGTCTTTTTTCATTACTGCATGTGCTTTTAATGCTTGATTTATATGATGATATAATTCTGTATGTTCTATATCAGTTATATTATCAACATTGAAGTAAACTTCTGCTTTTTTGATTCCTGATTCAGTTAATGAAGCAGATTTTTGTTTTTCATCTATATCATAATCTCCATCTGAGAAATGTGCTTCTTTTTCTTCTTTTGTTTTTTCTTGTTCTGTTTTACTTGGAGCTTTTAGTGTTAATACAAATGTATTAGCATCTGTATATAAGTGTGTAGACTTGTCTCCAGGTCCTGATATTATAAGTGGAGTTCTTGCTTCATCTATTAATATAGAGTCAACCTCATCCACTATTGCATAGTTTAATTCCCTTTGAACTCTTTGTTCTTTGTGAATTACCATGTTATCTTTTAAGTAATCAAATCCGTACTCATTATTTGTTCCGTATGTAATATCACAATTATATTGTGCTCTTCTAACTTCTGGTGTTTGTCCATGAACTATAACCCCTACTGTTAATCCTAAGAATTCATAAACTTTACCCATTTCTTCTTTATCACGTTTTGCTAAGTAATCATTTACTGTAACAACATGTACACCTTTGCCTTCAAGGGCATTTAAGTAAACTGGTGCTGCTGCAACTAAAGTTTTCCCCTCACCAGTTCTCATTTCAGCTATTCTACCTTGATGAAGTACCATACCACCTATAAGCTGAACATTATACTGTCTAAGTCCTAAAACTCTCTTAGACGCTTCTCTTACAACTGCAAATGCTTCTGGTAATATATCATCTAATGTTTCACCATTTGCTAATCTTTCTCTAAATTCATTAGTCATATTTTTAAGTTCTTTGTCTCTCATAGACTCGAACCTTGGTTCCATCGCATCGATTTTTTCAGCTAATTTAGTGAAATTTTTCAACTCTTTTTTATCTGCCATGTTAAATAAACTATCTAAAAAACCCATTCTATGCATCTCTCCTCATTGTATTATTATACTATTATACATTTTAACATAAAAACCTAGGATTTAATATTAAATATTAACTTTATTGTTCATAATCATACTCTACTAATATAGTTTTAGCTACTATTTATTTTTTATTTAAAATTTATCATCCTCTGATGATGATATATAATCATAAGCTTTATTATGACTCAACTTTTCTACACTTTCCAACTTTCTATTTATCTGTCTTGTTCTAGTACCTACTAATTTATCAATCTCTGAACTAGCTTGATTTAATTTAGTTTGTGCTGCATTTAATACCGTTTCAAATTTTGAAAACTCTGTTTTAACTGCACCAAGGACTTTCCACACTTCACTTGAATGTCTTTCTATAGCTAAAGTTTTAAATCCCATTTGTAAACTATTTAAAAGGGCTATTAGTGTAGTTGGTCCTGTTATATTTATTTTATAGTTTCTTTGTAAATCTTCTACTAATTGTTGTCTCTTAATAACTTCTGCATATAAACCTTCTGTTGGTAAAAATAAAATCCCAAATTCAGTAGTATTAGGTGGATCTATATATTTATCTCTAATATCTTTTGCTGATTTTCTAATAAACTTCTCCAATTCTTTAGAAGTTATATCTATATTATTTTGATTACCTTCTTCATAAGCATCCACTAGTTTATTGTAAATATCCAATGGAAACTTAGCATCAATAGGTAAGTATATTGTTTCTTTAAGTTCATCTTTTCCAGGAAGTTTTATTGCAAACTCAACTGTTTCTCTTGAACCTTTTTTAGTTATAACATTCTTATCATATTGTTCTTGTGCTAAAAATTGTTCTAATATACGTTCTAATTGTATTTCTCCTAGTACTCCTCTAGTTTTTACATTTGAAAGTACCTTTTTTAAATCTCCTACACCATTTGCTAAAGTTTGCATTTCTCCTAAACCTTTATAAACTTGTTCTAATCTATCATTTACCATTTTAAAAGATTCTCCCAATCTCTTTTCAAGGGTACTTTGCAACTTTTCATCTACTGTTACTCTCATTTTTTCTAAGTTTTCTTCTGTTGACTTTGTTAACTCTGTGAATTTTTCTTCTGTAGTTTCCTTCAGTTGGCTTAACTTTTCATTTTGCAATTGTGAAAGATTATCTAAACTTTTTATCATATTCTCGTTAAATGAATTCAATGTATTTTCCAAGTTCTTTGAATTTATATCAAATTGATTTTGTTGAAGAGTTGATAAATTCATAATGTGTCTAGATATAGATGAAGTCATACTATCTATGGAAACTTTTATTTCCTGTCTATTATCTTGTTCATTTCTTCTAGATTCTTCTCTATTTGTATAAAATTCTTCTCTAAAAGATTTTTGCATATTATCAAACTTATTTTCTATATTTTCACTTATCTTACCCATGTTTACTTCTTCTTTTCTTGTGTTAATAAATATATTTATAATTAAAAGCACTATTACTATAACAAGTAATATTTCTGTCAAAATATCATCTCCTTTTCTTTTTAATTACAACTAAAAAAGCTAACAATAAAAACATCGTTAGCTTTGTACATTCTTACTTATTAATATAATTTTATTCATGTTCTATTAATCCATATCCACCATCTTCACGTTTATATACTATAGATATTTCATCACTATCTATATTTCTAAACATATAGAATCCATGCTCTATTAATTCCATTTGTAATACTGCTTCTTCTGGACTCATTGGTTTCATATCAAATTTTTTGCGTCTTTCTATTACTATATCTAAATTTTCATCTTCATCTTCTATTCCATCATCCATTTGGAATCTAATACTTTCGTCTTTAGATTGATGTCTATCTTGTAATTTATTTTTGTATCTTCTTATTTGTTTTTTAAGTTTGTCATAAACCACATCTATAGCAGCATATAAATTTTCTTCACTATCTTCTGCTCTTATAATTGGTCCACTTATAGGGATTATTGTTACTTCTATTTTTTGAGTTGCTTTTTTGGCACTTACAGTTACTTTTACTTCAGTTTCTGGGTGAAGATAACGATCTAATTTTCCTAATTTATCTTCTATTGAATTTTTAATTCCATCTGTAAGTTCTAATTTTTTTCCTGATATTATTATTTTCATAAGAACATCTCCCTTCACTTATGCTAAGCATTCTTGATATTATACTTTACATTTATGTATTAGTATTTGTGCTTTAATAATATATTCTATATTAATTATCCTTCTCCTTTTTTTATTGTTAACTTTTTATTTTTTTATATACTGTCGTGAAAAATAGTTTTATGTATTATTTTATTTATTATTATAATTATGTGGATTATTAATCAACATTCTTTGTGGATATTGTTGATAACTTTGTTGATAACTTTATTTATTGTTAATATAATCAGATTTCTTTTGTTAGCACTTATCCACATATAATACCTATTACTTGTTAATTATTTAGTTTTTCTATTTTTAATAGAGTAATTTATAATTTAACAACGTTGATAAATTTTGTTTAATAAATATATATATTTCTATATTATGCAATTTTATTAATATCTATAAATATTTTTTAAAAATCTATTTCTTTTTTTATAATTTTAACCTAATTATTTCAATATATAACCTATTACTATTTTTAGATAAAAAAAAAGCACCTAAATAGGTACTTTATTGTTTCAGCTGACCTGGTCTTTGACCCCACACTCGCCTACTGCAGCTTTCGCTTGGGTTTGCCGCACTACTAACCATCTCGATTTTAATATCGGTAGGTCTTACATCTAAGACGCACCATGATCATTAACCCCATTTTTAGAGTTAACTTACGTGGATCCTTTCGCCTGCGTCTGGCTTGGACTTGCAACCACAGACCTGAAACATAATTAATATTTTAAATGCTAATAGCAATTATGTCAATAGAATTTTATTCTTTAGTATATGAATCTACATAAGTTGTAAGTAAAGTAAATATATAAATATTATTAACAGAATTTAATTTTAATAATTTTGATATTTCATTTGCTGTAGATCCTGTAGTAAAAATATCATCAATTAATATTACATTTTTATTTTTTATTAAGTAGATATTATCTTTTACATCAAATCCATTCTTTAATTCTTTTTGCCTAGATTTTTTATCCATATTATATAATCTCTTTGTATTTTTTACCCTAATAACACAATCTAGTACAGGTATGTCTATTAGCTCACTTAGTTTTTTTGCAATTTTCTCTGCTTGATTAAATCCTCTTTTTCTAAGTCTTTTCTTATGTAAAGGAACATATAGTATATAGTCTGCCTCAATATTCTCAAACAAAAATTTTTCCTTCATAATTTCAGCTATATATCTACATAAATAAGTCTTACTTTTATATTTATAATCTAATATAAGTTTTTTACTTATATCATCATAAGCAATACAAGAAATAACTTTATCAAAGTAAAAAGTTTTATTATAACAGTAGTTACATGTTATTAAACTTTCTCTTTCCAAGTTAAAATTTATAATTGGTTTTCCACATTTATTACATCCATCTAAGATAAAATGTAACTGTTTATAACAATCTCTACAAAGAGAATAAGTATTATTTAGTTTTATAGGATTATCACAAATTATACAAGTTATATTTCTTGGATAGACATAATTTATTAATAACCTTACTATTTCTTTTAAATCTTTTGGAATTAACTTTGATAAAGATTTCATTATTATTTACTTAACAACCCTTCTTTTATAAATCTATTTAATTTATATGATAAGTTAGAGTATCTGTCGTTTATTCTATTATTTTTAATCATTTGTTCAAGATATCTTACATCACCAACTAAAACAACTAATTTTTTAGCCCTAGTTACTGCTGTATAAAGTAGATTTCTACTTAAAAGCATTGGTGGTGCCCAGACTATAGGTATAACTACTACAGGAAACTCACTACCTTGACTTTTGTGAATTGTAGTACAAAAACTGTGGTCGAGTTCGTCTAATTCATCATATTTATAAGAAGCAAGTTTTACTTTATCAAAAAGTACATAAACTGTCTTCTTATCTTTGTCTATATGAAATATATAGCCAATATCCCCATTATATATACCTTCTCCACTATCACTTTTATCTTCAGTTTCCCATTTTTTAGTGTAGTTATTTCTAATTTGCATGACCTTATCACCTACTCTGAAAGTTCTTTTGGCAAATTGCTCTTCCTGTTTATACTTTTCAGGTGGGTTAAGATATTTTTGCAATTCTATATTTAAATTATTAACACCTAAATCTCCTTTTCTCATTGATGCTAATACTTGTATATCTTTCAATTTATCAAATTTATAAAATTTAGGAAGTCTTTCACTAACTAAACCTATTATTTCATTTATAATTTCTTCATTTGTATTTTTTCTTAAAAAGAAGAAGTCTTTATTTTTCACATTTAAAAACAGTGGCTCTCCATTATTAATTTTATGTGCATTTACTACTATCATACTTTCTCTAGCTTGTCTAAATATTTCATTTAGTCTTACTGTTTTTATTACACCTGAATCGATTATATCTTTTAAAACATTTCCTGCACCTACAGATGGTAACTGATCACTATCTCCAACTAAAAGTAGTCTAGTCCCTAGTTTTACCGCTTTTAACAAGTTGTACATCAATATAATATCCACCATAGATGCTTCATCTAATATAATTACATCTGCATCGATTGGATCTTCTTCATCTTTAAAGAAAATTAATTCATCACTATCAGTAGCAAATCCCATTTCAAGTAATCTATGAATTGTTTTTGCTTCTTTATTTGATGTTTCACTCATTCTTTTTGCTGCTCTACCTGTAGGAGCACAAAGTACTACTTTTTGATCATTATTTTCAAATATTTTTATAATTGTATTTATAGTAGTTGTTTTACCAGTTCCAGGTCCTCCAGTAATAATAGTAACACCATTATTGATAGCTTCTTTAACTGCTTCAATTTGATTTTTAGCTAAATTTATATTATCTTCTTTTTCTACTATTTTTATTTCTTTATCTATATTTATATGTAAATCTTTTATTTCATGTTGAGACAACTTTATAATTTCTTTGCATACACCATTTTCACATATATAATACATCATCAAATAAACTAATATTTCACCATTTTTATTCTCTAGATGTACCTTCTGAGCATAAGCTAAGTCCATTATTCCCTTTTCAACAAAGGATGATTCCACACCTAAAATTTTAACTGATTGTTCAATCAAGACTCTTTTAGGTAAATATGTATGACCATTTGCTAAACTTTGATTTAAAGTAAATAATATCCCTTGCATGATTCTATCAGGAGAGTATTTATCTATACCAATCTTACTTGCTATTTCATCGGCTATTTTAAATCCTATTCCTCTTACTTCTTCAGCCAATCTATAAGGATTTTTATTGATTATTTCTATAGATTTTTCTTTATATTTTTTATATATTCTTAAACAATAATTAGGAGTTATTCCATAAGGAGATAGTTTTATTATTATATTTCTTAGCTCTCTATTTTCTTCATAGCTTTCTTGTATTTGTTTTACTTTTTTCATACCTATTCCTTCAACTTCAGTTAATCTCTCTGGAGTATTTTGAATAATATCTAAAGTATCAACACCAAACTTATCTACTATCCTTTTAGCCATCTTTTCACCTATACCATGAATCATTCCTGATGATAAGTAAACATATATACCTTCCAAAGATGAGGGTGTAACAGGCATGAAACTTTGTACTTCAAATTGTGATCCATAAATCTTGTGATTTATCCATTTACCTTCTACTTCTATACTTTCTCCCATAGATAATGTTGGCATACAACCTACTATGGTGATTTCATCATCTTCATTGGCCAGATTCGCTATGGTATAACCATTTTCTTCATTTTTAAAAACTATATCACTAACCATTCCTTGTATTTTTTCCATCTTCATTCTCCTAAAATCATTTATTAACTCATTCTTTTATAATTATTAGTATTATAAATATATTTTATGTTATCATTTAATACAAAAAAAATAAAGAGATGTATAAATACAACTCTTTATGATTTTATTTATTAATTATTATTTTATTGAAGATTGTTCTCTTAATATTTCTGCTTTATCAGTTCTTTCCCATGGTAAATCTATATCAGTTCTCCCAAAGTGTCCGTAAGCAGCTGTTTGTTTGTATATAGGTCTTCTTAAATCTAAATCTCTTATTATAGCACCTGGTCTTAAGTCAAAGTTTTTATTGATTAGTTGAACTAATTCTTCCTCAGATACTTTTCCAGTTCCAAAAGTGTCTACAAATATAGATAAAGGTCTTGCAACACCTATAGCATAGGCTAATTCTATTTCACACTTATCAGCAAGTCCAGCTGCTACTATATTTTTAGCAACGTATCTTGCGGCATAAGCGGCAGATCTATCAACTTTTGTTGGATCTTTTCCTGAGAATGCTCCACCACCATGTCTTGAATATCCACCGTAAGTATCTATTATTATCTTTCTTCCTGTTAAACCAGTATCACCTTGTGGTCCACCTATAACAAATCTTCCAGTTGGATTTATGTAGATTTTAGTTTCATCATCTAATAATTCTGCTGGTATAACTTCTTTTATAACTAATTCTATTAAATCTCTTCTTATTGTTTCATTGTCAACATGTTCACTATGTTGAGTTGATATAAGTATAGTATGTACTCTTACAGGTTTATTTCCTTCATACTCAACTGTTACTTGAGTTTTTCCGTCTGGTCTCAAGTAATCAACAAGTTGTGTTTTTCTTACTTCTGTTAATCTTCTAGATAATTTATGTGCTAAAGATATGGGTAATGGCATTAATTCTGGCGTTTCATTACAAGCAAATCCAAACATTATACCTTGATCACCTGCTCCTATAGCTTCTATCTCTTCTTCAGTTTGTTCTCCTGTTCTATTTTCTAAAGCTTCATCAACTCCCATTGCTATATCTGATGATTGCTCATCTATTGCAGTTATTACTGCACAAGTTTGGCTATCAAAACCATATTTAGCTCTTGTATATCCTATCTCCGATACTGTATCTCTAACTAATTTTTGTATATCAACATATGCCTTTGTAGATATTTCACCTGCTACTAATACTAATCCTGTAGTAGTTGTAGTTTCACAAGCTACCCTTGATTCTGGATCTTTTTCTAATAATGCATCTAATATAGCGTCTGAAATTTGATCACACATCTTATCTGGATGCCCTTCAGTTACTGATTCTGATGTAAATAAATGTCTTGACATTGTTGTTCCTCCTTTTAATATATATTTTAGTCAATTTAATAAAAAATAAAACCTCTTCTGAGACAGAAGAGGTTAATTATAATTTTTAATATCTAATTAACTAACCTCATCTCTCAAACGTTTTCGTTTTGTAGGAATTAGCACCGTCTCCTAATGGGGTGGTTGCTGGGCTTCACAGGGCCTGTCCCTCTGCCTCTCTTGATAAGGTGTAATAAACATTACACATATTTAAATTTTAAATTTTGATAATTACATAATAACCTTTTTATCATATCATGTCAACTATTTATTTTATGAACATACAGGCAAATATCATCATATTATAATATATAAGTTATTTTATGTATTTTAAAGTTATGTATTTTTTTATTATATAGTTCATATATTTTTGAAGGGAGGTAAGTTCCTATGTATTTAGCCAAAGTGAACTATAAAAAAGAAAATGTCGTAGAAGTTTTAAGCTTAATACTCAAAGATATAATTAATGAAAATACTGTTGTTATTTGTATAGGAACAGATCGTGCTATAGGAGATGCATTAGGTCCTTTAGTCGGTACTATGCTTAAAAATAGCGACTTTAAATATCCTGTTTACGGTACCTTAGATAATCCTATTCATGCTTTAAACATATATGAATCTATTGATCAAATTAAAGAAAAACACCCTAGCAGCGAATTCTTAGCAATCGACGCTTGTTTAGGTTCTATAAATAATATTGGAAATATTCAAATCAGGAAAGGTCCAATTCTTCCTGGCAAAGGTGTAGGTAAAAAACTCCCGCAAATTGGATCTCATTCAATCGTGGGTATTGTTGATAAAGTAGATGAAAATAACAGATTTTCATTTAATAACGTAAGACTGAACTTTATACTAGAATTAGCAGAAACTATTGCTCTTTCAATTTTATTATCAACTTAATCATCTGTTAATTATCCATATAATTATATTAAAAAAGGCATAAACACCTTAACTTTAATTTAGTGTTTATGCCATTTTATATTTTTATTTTTTATTTCTTCTTTTGAATGTTCCACCAGTTTCTAGTAAGTCTAAAGTACTTAATGATGATCCTGTTCCCCTTGCAACACAAGATAAAGGTTCATCTGCAACTGTCACTTTAATTCCTGTAGCTTCTTCTATTCTTTTATCTAAGTTTTTAAGTAGTGCTCCTCCACCTGTCATAACTATACCTGATGTACTTATATCAGCTGCTAATTCTGGTGGTGTTTTTTCCAATACTGATTTAGTTGTAGCAACTATTTGTTTTATACATTCTTCTAATGCTTCTGCTATTTCTAATGAACTTACTTCTATCGTTTCAGGAAGTCCTTTTATCATATTTCTACCGCTAATTTTCATAGTTTGTTCATTATTGTCATCTTTCATAGCAGTACCTATTTCTATCTTAAGTTGTTCTGCACTTCTATCCCCTATAAGAAGATTATGCTTCTTCTTAATATAAGCACTTATAGCTGCATCAAACTTATCTCCACCTATTTTTATAGAGTCACTAACTACAGCTCCTCCTAAAGATATAACTGCTATGTCTGTAGTTCCTCCACCTATATCTATAACCATATTTCCATTTGGTAAAGATATATCCATTCCAGCTCCAATTGCTGCAGCTATAGGTTCCTCTATTATATACACTTCTCTTGCTCCAGCTTCTCTTGTTGCATCTTCAACAGCTCTTTTTTCAACTTCTGTTACACCTGTTGGTACACAAACCATTATTCTTGGCATAACTAATCTTCCAAATCCTTTTTTCTCTACTACTCTTTCAGTAAAGTATTTAAGCATTTTTTCTGTTACTTCATAATCAGATATTACACCATCTTTTAATGGTCTTATCGCCACTATATTAGCAGGTGTTCTTCCTATCATTTTTCTTGCTTCATGTCCAACTGCTAAAACTGTATTTGTATTTTTTTCTATTGCTACTACAGATGGTTCTTCTAAAACTATACCTTTTCCATCTACATATACCAATACATTTGCCGTACCTAAATCTATTCCTATATCTGCTCCAGCCATATTTTCACTCCTTTTTAATTCATATATATTAATTTTATAATTTTTCTCATAAAAACCTCTATGTTACAAGATATACAAAAAAATAATATAAGTCAAGAAAAAATGTATGTTTAATCCCACATTTTTATTATCTTATTGTTATTTTTATTTTATGATGTTAATTAGTTTTATAATTTTAAATTTAATTTGTTTAAAACATTATTTCTTATAATTTAATAATTACCTACCATATCATTGTATCATATTATAAATATTTTTCATTAGAATACTTACTTTTCCTATCAAAAAAGTGCAGGATAATCCTACACTTTTTTTTCTCTCTCATATTTTAATTTTGTAGCCATACCACCTCTAATATGTCTCTCTGATTTATTTTTTTCTAAAACTCTCTTAACCTCCAAGGCTAGAGAAGGATTAATTTCTTCTAATCGTTCCGTTACATCCTTATGGATAGTACTTTTACTTACTCCAAATGTTTTAGCTGTTTGTCTTACTGTAGTATTTTTTTCTAATATATATTTTGCTACAATAACTGCTCTTTCTTCTATATAAGACCTCACTACCTCCCCTCCCAACTTCATATCCTTATTGATATATATGAAAAAAATACAAAAAATATAACAGGCTCAATCAAATATAATTGAACCTGTTATGCTCTATTCTAATAAACTCATTGGATTAATAGCTATTTTATTTTTATATGCTTCTAAATGTGTATGTACACCACTTAAACATTCAACATCACTTGTATTTCCTGCATACCCTATACATTGCCCTTCTTGGATCTTGTCGCCTTTATTAACTAGCGTATTCTTGCTTAAACTAGAATATATAAGTATTGTATCTTTGTCTTTTTCAGATTGAATTTTTACAGACATTCCATATTGATCATCATCATATACATCTAGTACTGTCCCCTTAGTTAGTGATTTAATTTCTTGATTTTCATTTGCTTCAACATCTATTGCTTTATGTATTTCCCAAACTTCTAAAGTTTCTGAATAACTTGGCTCTTTTTCTGAATAACTTCTTATTACTTGATTTCCTAAATAACTGATTTTATTATGTTCTTCCTCTTTTGCCTTTGCTAAATTTTGTTCAGAATCTGTAGTAGTTGGAACAACATCTTTTTTCTTATTTTCTGTTAAATGTATTTCATCTTCTGTTTTTGCTGGAGTATTTTTTGATAATAGATTATCTACATTCTTGTTAGTAAACCAAATACCTCCAATAGCAATTATACAAATACATATAAATAAAGATAAATAAAAAGCATCCTTTTCTAATAATTTCTTTTTCATGTTGTACCTCCAAATATATTAATACATATTCAGATTATTAACCAATAGTTAATATTTATACAACATTTTTACATATTTTGTTAATTAATATAAATCTTTTATTTTTGTGTCTTTATAGTAATGGAATAATATATCATAGTATTTGTAACCTTTTTGAGACATACCTTCTGCGCCCCATTGACTCATTCCAACTCCATGACCATATCCCTTTACTGTAAATTTTATCTCATTTTTATTATAATTAATTGTAAAATTTGCCGAGTTTAAATTAAATATTTTTCTCATATTAATTCCACTTATTGAAATATTTCCTATTTTTATCGTTTTAACACTTCCACCTTCAGTTCTACTCTTTATATACATTTCTTTATCTAGTTCATTCAAAGATATATTTAATGAAGGATATACATTTTTTATATAATTTATAAATTTACTCTTTTCTATAGAATAAGTAGTTATATATTTAGGAGCTTTTTTCTCATAAGGACTATCTACAGACACTAAGTAAGGATACTGAGTTGAGAAAACATCTTTACTATTTTCTGTTTTACCAGATGATGTTGAAAAATATAGTGGAAGTATTGCCTTATCATCATACGTTAAAATTTGCCCTTTAGTATCATCTACTGCTTTTTTAATTTTAACATAATCAGTTTTAATCCAATCTTCACCTTTAGTTTTTTTTAATTTTTCATATGATGTATATGCTTGGCAATGAGCTGAATTAGTACAAACTACTGCATTTCTATGTCCAGATTTAATATTATTTTCTTTTTTGTAAATAACATAAGTTCTCGCTGCAATTGCCTGTGATTTTAAAGCTTCTTCATTAAATGTTGACGGCATTTCACTTGCTAAAACACCATATAAATACTCTTCCATATTCATTTTTTCTATTTTATTTTCATCAACATTATAAATGCTTATAGTAGGTGCATCTAAATCAACCGTATCATAATTTACTTCATTAATAACTTTATTCTTAATATTCAATATAGGTGTATTATTACTACTATCACTATCATCATAAAATAGTAAACTACTTAATACAGATACTACAACTACTGAAAAAGATAATAATAAAATAAAAATAAAAGGTCTTTTCATATATTTTCCTCCTAAGATTTAAGCTTCTTAAATATATGAAAAAACCTCTTTTTTTATTACATTTATTATTCAACTATTTCTATATTACCGCCTAATGCAGTTATTTTTTTATCAATATCTACATATCCCCTTTGAATATGATAGATTTCACCTATTTCAGTTTCACCTTCTGCTATAAGACCACATAGTATTAAGGCTGCTCCTGCTCTTAAGTCAGTAGCATTTACTTTAGCTCCATATAACTTTTCTACACCTTCTACAATAGCACTTCTACCTTCTATTTTTATGTTAGCACCCATTCTATTGAATTCTGCCACATGCATAAATCTATTTTCAAATACTGTTTCTATTACTACACCAGTTCCTTTAGACACAGTAAGCATAGCCATAAATTGAGCCTGAACATCTGTAGGGAATCCTGGATGTGGTAAAGTTTTTATATCTACTGCTTTTAATTTTTCAGGTCCTATTACTCTTATAGATTTATCCATTTCTATAACTTCACAACCAGCTTCTCTTAATTTAGCAGTTACAGGTTTTAAGTGCTCTAATATTACATTTTCAACAGTTATATCTCCTTTTGTCATAGCAGCAGCTACCATGAAAGTTGCAGCTTCTATTCTATCTGGTATTACATCATGTTCTGTAGCTGTTAATTCTTTAACACCTTTTATTCTTATTGTATTAGTACCAGCACCTTTAACATCAGCACCCATTTCATTTAAGAAGTTGGCTAAATCAACTATTTCTGGCTCTTCAGCTGCATTTTCTATTATAGTCGTTCCTTCTGCTAAAACTGCAGCCATCATTATATTTTCAGTTGCTCCAACTGATGGGAAGTCTAAGTATAACTTACTACCAACTAGTTTATCAGTTTTTGCTTCAACAAATCCATGATCCATAACAACATCAGCACCTAATGCTTTAAATCCTTTTAGATGTAAGTCTATTGGTCTAGTACCTATAGCACATCCTCCTGGCATAGATATTTTTGTTTGATTGAATCTTGCAAGTAATGGTCCCATTACTAAGAAAGAAGCTCTCATCTTTCTAACTAATTCATATGGAGCATCATATGTTGTTAAATTAGTTGCATCTACTGTTAAAGTAGTTCCTTCGTATTCAACTTCAGCACCTAAGTGTCTTAATAAGTCAGATATAACATGTACATCTTTTAAGTTTGGTACTTCTCTAAGTACCGATTTTCCTTTTGCTAATAAAGTTGCTGCTATTATTGGTAATACCGCATTTTTTGCACCATCTATTCTAACACTTCCATTAAGTGGACTACTTTTTCTTACTATTATTTTAGCCATCTTTGTCTCTCCTCACTAAACTTAATAATCTAATTTTATTATTGGTGTAGCTATGTATATTAAAGTTTTATCTTCATTTTTGCTATACCTAATTCCTATATTTAAATTAATCTTACTTTCAAAATATTCTAAATTATTTTCTGTTAACAAATTACTATATGCTGTTACAGAAACAAAATCTTTATCTCTAATTGTGTCTATTGACTTTGCATTCATATTATACAATATATTTTCTAAAATATCATTACATTTATATATTTGTAAATTTTTTGTATATTCTCCAACTATACAAAATGAAATTTCCACATTATCTGAATATTTATTTAATAATTTATCTAACCTTTTATAAATATCCACTATATTTTTATATACTTTATTGTTTGATATGTCAATAATTATATAGTATTCTTTATTATTTTTTTTGATTGCTGCAAAAGATATACTGTAATTATTATCCTTTACTTTTGCATATATTTTAACTTCTTTATTTTGTTTTTTTATATTCCATTTTATTTTATTTTTATTAATACCAAAACAATTTATAGTATCTATACAAATATTTTTAATATCTTTTTCAGTTTTTTCATTTGAAACAGTACTATTTATTTTTATATCATAGTATTTAAATTTTGCATTAGTTTGTTTAAACGTTTCTATGAAATTATCAGTCCAGTTATTACCTTCTATATTTGCATAAGATATAAATATACTAAGAACAAATAATAGTAAAAAAGTTGTAATAAATTTTACACTCTTCATAATAAATCCCCCTTAAATAAAGTAACTATTTCTTTATTTAAATTATTGACATTATTAAGAAGGATATACGATTTATTATACGAATCATCTTATTATAAAAAAGGTTATATACTTTTTGTATATAACCTTCAATATTAATAATTATCTATTGTCAAAATATTATTCAACTGTAACTGACTTAGCTAAGTTTCTTGGTTTGTCTATATCGCAACCTCTCATCTTAGCAACATGATAAGATAATAATTGCATTGGTACAACACTTGTTATACTTGCAAACATATCTTCAACTTCTGGTATATATATTACTCTATCAGCTGATTTTTCTACTTCTTCATTATGCTCTTCAACTATTGCTATAACTTTAGCTCCTCTAGCTTTAACTTCTTGCATATTTGATACCATTTTTTCAAATAATGCTTCTTGAGTTGCTATTGCTATAACTGGAGTTCCTTCTTCTATTAAAGCAATTGTTCCATGTTTTAACTCACCTGCAGCAAATGCTTCAGCATGCATATAAGATATTTCTTTTATTTTTAAAGAACCTTCCATAGCTAATGCATAATCTAAACCTCTACCTAAGTAGAATATATCATTTTTGTCTTTTATTTCAGCAGCTATTTCTTCTACTAATTTATCGCATTCTAATACTTTTTCTACTTTAGATGGCATTTCTTTTAAGATATCTATCATTTTGAAGTATTCTTCTTCAGTTATAGTTCCTTTAGTCATAGCTAAATTTAAAGCTATCATATAGAATGCCATTAATTGAGTTGTATAAGCTTTTGTTGATGCAACTGCGATTTCTGGACCTGCCCATGTATAGAATATATCATCAGATTCCCTTGCTATTGATGAACCAACAACGTTAGTTATTGATAATACTCTAGCTCCTTTAGCTTTTGCATCTCTAAGTGCAGCTAAAGTATCAGCTGTTTCTCCTGATTGACTTACTATTATTATTAAAGTATTTTCATCTACAAATGGATCTGAATATCTAAATTCAGATGCTATATCAGCTATTACTGGTATTTTTGCAAATTTTTCTATAGCATATTTACCAACAAGTCCTGCATGATAAGCAGTACCACATGCTACTATATAAACTTTGTTTATT
>JALFMW010000351.1 GCA_022782605.1 Clostridium sp.
AGTTCTAATTAAGAGTGGAGTTAATAAGGGAAAACCAAAAATGCTTGGTGTAAAATCTCAGAAAAATTTAGCTCAAAATTTGATGAATAAAGGTACAATTCACGTTTTATCTACAAATGCCGCTCCTGATAAAGATTTAGCCGTAAATATAGATGTTGTTATAATCACATCACCATTATGTGAAACCATAGAAACCTATTTATATAGGCTCTCAAAGGTTCAATTCGCAAAAGAGATACAATTATATACCTTATATTATAAAGACTCTTTAGAGGAGAAAAAACTAGATGAACGCATTGTTCCTCCAACTCACACAATTCTTAATAAAGCTGAAATTGAAGTTAAAAGTGATAATAATTATGATTATTGTATTGTAGATTGAAAAATTATGCTTATCTTTGCAGCGTAAATAAGAAACAAATATAATTGCTCTTTGAAATAATGAATGAAGTTGAAACAAAAACTGATGAAAGTCATGGTTTAGCTGTTAGACATGAAGATGTTAATACAGGTATTCACGTTCTTAATCTTCTAGATGAGAAACAACTTGCAAACGCAGAAGTATTTCTAAAGAAGATTATTGCTACTGATAAAGGTGGAGTTAAAAGTGTAAATGAAGGTCTTGCAATTTTAATGCGAGCACAAGACTTACGCTTACCATTTAGTACTTGTATAGAACATATTCATGTTATTAATGGAAAGACTGGTATTGACATTCACATCGCTAAAGCACTGTTATCAAGGGCAGGTATAGTCTGGGAAATAACAAAAGATTATGTACCTCAGTATAAATATACTGATGGTAATAGTGTTTACGATGAAACACTTCTCCCAGATTATTGTGTTAAATGTCGAAGTCAAAAAGAAGCTGAAAGTAAAACTACTGATGATGTTATTGGTGTTTATCCACTTAGATATTATAGAGATTTGAAAGGTAATATATATGATGAATTTCAAATATCTAGTAAATGTGTTAAGTGTATTAATATGATTCAAGCTACTAAAGTAGCTCAAGAAGGTAATTATCCTGTAGTTAGAACAGAAGCTAAACCTATTGATTTTGTGACTGAGTACAAGTTTACAAGATATAAGAAGATATATGGCAAAGTAATTGAAGTTCATGCTACTGGTCATTTCTCTTATGTTGAAGCTGCACAAGCTGACTTGTTTACTAAAGATACTTTTAAAAAGTATACTAGAATAATGATTGGACATAGAGCCTATTTTTATGGCGCTCGCGAGATTGCAGGCGACATTTTAATGGGTTGTATGTCTGATGATGAATTATCCGAAGTAGTTAACAATACAAATCCTAATGTTGACAACTTTGTAAACGTAGAAGATATATCTGATGATATTACTCCTACACAAGAATAAGGATTTAATTAGAGTTTATTAAAATAGTATTATACTATAATTTATTATTAACAATTTAAATATTTAAAGTTATGAAGATTAACGGTTTATCATTCGGTATTAATGTAGTTGCAAGTGGTGTTAAGGTTAGCTCAGTTATCACAGAGCCAGTTTTGGTTGCTTCTAGTACAAAGGGTAGTTTTAGTATTTCAGGAGTAGTTTCTAAGGCTCTTGGTCTTATGCCTGGTGACAACATTATGTTTGCTAATGATGCAGCTGATGTAGAAAAGGCTGTAATGAATCGTGTTGATGCAGTTGTTGAGTTTGCTCAGAACAATGGTTTTGACCTTGATACTCCAGAGGGTACTTCTGCTTGTGTAGCAGCTATTACAACTTGGTATATTGCTAAGGGTGTTCCAATGTTCAAGAAGAGCGGTGAGCCTATTATGGTTAATGTTCGTCTTACAAAGGAAGAGAAGAAGAAGTACTTCGATGAGAATGTAGACGATGTTATTAAGAATAACCGTGAGAAGTTGATTGCTGCTTATGAGCTTGATGAGAATGCTACAGATGAGGAAATTAAGGCAGCATTCAAGGTAGATGATATGCCTTCTCCACAGATTCAGTCTGTAAGTGGTTGTAAGCTTGCTGCAAGTGGTTCTGCAACTGGTACTGGTTTGAAGCTTTCTTTCTCTGATACAAATAACTGGGAGCAGTTGAAGGCTGACCTTGATGACAAGACTGCAATGAAGCGTTCATTTGATGTTGACATCAAGAATCCTGTTGTTTCTAAGTACAATAATGGTAAGGAAGATATTGATGTTACATTCTATGCTCTTGGTGAGTATAAGGATGAGGTTCCTTCTCGTACTGGTAAGAAGGCTGATGAAGCTGAGGATGCAGAGTAATTTCATTCATTAGATACAAATCTTATTTATGAGGGAGAAGAATAATAATCTTCTCCCTTTTTTAGTCAATTTTATAAATGTTTTAAAACTTAATTAAGTTATGACAGAAATGGTTAATGGTGCAGCAGCTAATGCGCAGGGTGCTGCAAAGAAAGTAAATCGTAGAGGAATTAGTAACAACACTCAGGCAGTAAGTCGTTTGAAGTTCCATGAGAAAGATGCTGCTCAGAATGGTCTATTTATGGCTCATCTTGATTCTGTAGCTGTTGAATGGTCTCAAAGTGCAGATGGTAATTCTTTTGCTGGTTTAAAGATGCCTCGTTTGGTATTTACATTTGCAAGTAATCACAGTGATGCAAAGGAACGCCGTTATGCAGTTAAGACATTGTTCCCAGTTGAGAGTAATGTCGAGACTATTCCTAATGGAGATAAGGCATGGCAAGTAGATAATGTACTTAATACTATTAAGCATATTCTTGATGTATTCTATTTCAAGGGTCGTGAAATGACTATTGAGGAGGAAGATGCTCTTGCTCTTGACTTTGTAGATTTTACAGAAGATGAGAATGGTAATGTAGAGTATGAAGCAGTAGATGCTCAGGAAGTTCTTGATGGCTATCGTAAGATGTTTGATAATGCTGCTGCTATGCTTAATGGTCAGTTTAATCTTGCTGATGGTGCAGTTGCTAAACCTTGCTTTAAGGACGCTAATGGTAAGTTTATTAATTGTTGGATTAAACTTCTCCGTGCAGTTCGTAATCGTAAGGGTGCTTGGGTAGATGTTGATAAGAGTAAAGATTTGTCTTTCCCTTCATTTGTTGGCAATGGTTTTGTTGAAGTAGTGAAGATGAAGGATAATCAGATTCTTCCTCCAGTTATTCTTACTGTAGATAAGGTTAAGGAATCAATTACTCCAAAGGATACTGAACCTAAAGCTCCAACTGTTGGTGTTCCTGGTATACCTGGTATGGCTGGTGGTGCTGCTGTTGTTCCACCTATGGCTGGTAATGACATGATGGCTGGTGTTGGTAGTTTTGACCCAACTAGTCAAAGTGACATGCCATTCTAAGCAAATGGTTATCATTCTTCTAATGGATTTAATGTTCTAGGGGATAGTGATGCGATACATCGTGTCGCTATTCCCTTTTTAATTATACAATATGAAACGTACAATTAATACTACTAAACTTACAAAGGCTTTTATAGAGTCTCGAATAAGTCAAGAAGATATTGTTGCAAAATATCTAGATATTCCTATAAGTATTGTGGAGGATTGTGTTAAATACAATCATCTTATTAAGTCTGTATTTAGAGACGATGATACTGATAGTAGTATGGGTATTGCATATAATATGAAAGGACGACTTAAAGTTCGAGATTTTAATGGTTGTTTCTTTGGCGATGTATATGATGTAGTAGCTTACGTTCTTAGTATTGTTTATGAAAGACCTATTAGTACTGATAATAAACAAGATTTCTATTTTATTCTTAAACATATTTATAGTGTGTTTAGTGATGATATAGATAATCGAGTTAATCATTATGAGATAGATGAATCTATTAGAAATGCTCTTATTAAAAGTAAATCCAGAAAAGCTATAATTGAAATTGTTCCACGTAGTTGGAATAGTAGAGATAAAGCTTATTGGAATAAACTTGGTGTAAATCTTGCTTATCTTAATACTCATTTTGTTATTCCTGTTGAACAGTATTATATAGATAGAAGTAGCAATCCTACTCCTAGATATGGATATACTACTAAAGACCCATGTTATGCTTATATGTTGGGTAGAAATAAACAAGGAATATATCTTATAAAACTTTATTTTCCACTTAGAGATAGAACAAAAGAAAGGAAATTTATAACTAATTGTAATGTACTTGAAGGTCTTCCTAATCTTGAATTAGATAATTATGATTATATTATAATTACTAAATCAAGTAAAGATAGATTAAGTTTAGGTAATCATTTAGTTAATCATACCTTTTACGGGGGGGATAGAAAGGCTTTAACAATAGGTGTAGTTAATCTTCCTAGTGAAAATTATAGATTAAAAGCTAACGAATATGATTGGTTAAAGAATCATTTAGCTGATGATGGAATGATTGTTAGTTTATTAGATTTTGATAGAACTGGTCGTGATGGTGCTGATTATCTTTTAAGTACTTATAATATTCCTTATTTGTTCATTACTCGTGGTGAATTTGGTCTTGAAAATTATGGTTGTAAAGATTTTGCAGATTTACATGATAAATACAGTAATGATGAAATAGATAATTTTATAAAAGATACTCTTAGATATGTCGAGTTACGATACAGAAAAACTAAAGGTAATTCCGATGCCTATTTCAAAAGATTATCAGACTGTGATTTACCATACTAATATGACTAATAAAGAAGGAAGACCAACTGAACAAGTTCGTATTCTTATGGCTCCAATTACAGAAAAAGAAGAAGCTTTGCTTGATAAAGGCAAAGCTTTTACTATACATAGAGGTGATTTATCTTTTAATTTAACTTCAGATAATGTTTTTGCTTATGGTGAAGTTGATTTTCATAAAGATACTGAGGACTATGAAAATATAGGTTCTTTAATACCTTATAGAGATATGGTTCACCTTCCTTTACATTATGATTATGATACTCATACTTGTAAAACAAAATTAAAACGTTATCAAACTTATGAAACTGATAATATTGGAGCTATGGCTCAATATGCACATGGAAGACTTGGTAAACCAAAAAGAGTTGTAATATTTAAACTTATTACTAAACGCTCATGATTAAATTTCCAAAGAAATATACAATGGAACTAGACGAACAAGTTAAAGCTATTATTCGTAAAGATATTGCTCGAAAAGGTATTGAAAGTTATATATCTTATGAATTTATTCGTCTAGATTGTAGTAGAGTTCTTAATAATATGCGAATGATGCAAACTATTGGAACTCCTTATAAATATGAAAGTGCTCGTGTTTTATATGGAATTGATTATGCTCTTGAGGAAGGACTAATTGATGAAAATAAAAGAGATGAGTTTGAATCTAAACTTGTAGCTTTACATAAACGTAATCTTAAATATGAAGAAGATAATCCTCCTATCATATATGATAAGAAGAAAGGTTTAAATAAGACTACTCGTACTACTAGAAAGAAAGCTAAAGAAGGAACTCTTGAAGGTTTTGAAAAACCTAAGAAAGAAAAAGCTCCAACTGCTGCTCAATTAAATGCTCAAGCTAGAGCTAAACTTATTAGTAAATTAAAAATTAAGTTATGATACTATTTAAAAGAAATGCCAAAGGTGACCCTATTTCATGGGGTATTCATGAATATGGTCAAAATAATGAATATATAGTTCATTATGGTGTTGTAGGAGGACATAAACATAGCGAAATAATTAAAGCTAAACTTAGTAGAGGTAACGAAATAGAATCTCGTATTAAAGCTAAGCGTAAAGAAGGATATAAAGAAGCTTCTGAACTTAAAGATAATGCTCCTTTAAAAATAGAAGGTGATATTAATCTTCTTAATTTTCTTAATACTTATCTTCCAAAGAATAATACTACTGATGAAGGTTTTGTTCTTCCACTGCTAGCAAAAGTACTTAAAGATAATAAACCTTTTGATAAACGTAGTTATTTAGGGCAGTATAAAATTAATGGAGTTAGATGTATTGTTGGTGCTGAACAAACTAATGATATGTTTAATCCTATTAGACTTACTTATCGTTCTAGAGAAGGTACT
>JALFMW010000001.1 GCA_022782605.1 Clostridium sp.
ATTAGACTTAAAATAGATATTCCTCCGAAAAAACTTAGTAATTCAGCAGGAATATCTAAATAAGATAAAATTGTATGTAATATATCTATAATGGCTATTGTTATAGGAGTATACTTAAGAATTATAAGTAATACCTTATACGGATATTTACTTAGTCTTCTTTCCTCCGCCGCACTTGCCACCTTTTGCGAGCCCTGCTCTTGGTGAATTACATTTCTTTCTTCCCATATTACTTAGAAATTGTTTGGTTAGTGAGATAATCTTTAATTAATTGAGTTGCGGTCTGGGTATAATCAATAAAAGCATCCAAATTCTCTGGAAGTGCTGTAATATTAATATTAACCATACCATCAGTTGGAATATTATAATTATAATAACCAACTTGATTATTCAACTCTCCATCTTTACTTACACTAAAATTAATAGAAGTGCTGCCATTAACCTCTTGAGTAGCTGAGCCTGAAACAGTCCAACCATCAGAAGTTGTGTCATTAATATTAAATGTTTGATTCTGTTTTGTTATTTCCATTACTTAACAAATAATTCATAAAAAGCTTCCATAAGGTCGGCAGCTTTTACTTTCTGACTATTAATCTCATATTCACCATCAGAATTTACATCAAGAATATCACCATATTCATCTTCTGTAAATGTATCCTCAGGTGCATCTTTAATATCTTCTGTACCTTTCTGAATAAGATATTCTTGATACTCTGAATTAGCTTTAGTATTAAGTTCATTAAATCTAGCTTCCTCTTCAGGAGTACGGTCTGTCTTATTAGCTAAATCTCTTAATTCATCAGAAACAATTTGCTTACTAAATTCTTGTGTATCTTCATCAAACTGTTTCTTAATCTTATTATAGGACATTCTAATTCTCATAATCTTTACTTTTAACTCCTTAGGGAGTTCCTTACCATCATTGGCTAAAAGAATCTTTGTAATAAGATTCTATTTTGTTAAAACATCATTTAAAGTCATATTATGAATTATAAGTTGATAAAATTGTAGAAACTGCATTATTACAATATTCAGAGAACTCTGCTCTTATATCATCAGAACATTGAATATACAGAGATACATTTGGTTTATCTTGATAATTAAAGCTATATCTTATATCATCTTTAACAATCTGTAAATCTATTACTTTACCCTGGTTGGCTAGAATCTACAAAGTTCCTGTTACCTCATACCCATTCCAAGTATCTGTAATATTATAAAAATCGGCTTTTGTTATTTTCATTTCTATATTGTTTTAATAGTTCCATCAGACATTACTTGTTGCCATACTGAATTTGCCTAGCAATTATTACAGTGGCATTTCTATTCTGTACATGAGTTATTTTTTGAAAGTTCGTATCGTACTCTCATATCCTTTCTTACTAAATCTATATTATAAGCACGCTCATATTCATCACATATAGTTTCATCAGGGCACTTATGCATTTTTAAACAACTTGGATATAAAAAACAGTCCTCACAAAATTTAGTAGGAGCTACATAATTTCTCCAAGATTTTATAATATCCCAGTTTTTCTATAAAGGATTATCTATATGAGAGATAAAATCAGAATCTATATAGTGTTCACATAATCCTATATCCCCATTAGGAGAAATAGTTATACCATTATTAGAATCTACCATACAGTGAAGTCCCCTAATTCCATGTTCTACTGCATGTGCAAAAGGCTTACCATACTTAGCTATCTCTTCATTAACTCTTGTCAGATTTTTAAATAATTGCATTCTCTATTCATCTGTTCTAGTAAATCCTTCCTCAAAGATGGGCCAAACATACATAGAGAGCTTTTCCTCTTTCTTAAATTCTTCAGAAAGGTACTTAACTAGTTGCACTAAATCGTCAGCATTATGTTTATCACAATTCATTCTAATAGATACTGCAATATCATTATCTAATAAGTTGTGTATATTATTAATTACTGTCTAAAAAGGATTTGAATCATCTTTATAAATATATCTCTTAGTTTTATTATAAATTTCTGCAGTACCATCGAGGGTAATCTAAGCACTATTTATTTTCCATTCATCTTTAGCCTTTTTAGTAGTCTCCTTATCAAATAAATACCCATTAGAGATGATACTACTCTAAATATCTCTACCAGCGGATCGTAACCTAGAAGTAATAATATCCATTACATTCTAATTGAAGAGTGGTTCTCCACCAAACCACCCTATGGAAATTGGTGTATTAGGAGGAGCTACCTCTAATATATATTTAGCTACTTTTTCTGCTGTATCTACTGACATTGGAACTTTATGCTTAGACTTTAATTCATAACAATAAAAGCAATGAGCGTTACATGTAGTAGTAGTTAATATTGTGAATGAATTTGGATGATCTAAATATGTTTCAGTTATCGGTACTGATTTTTTATCTCTATAAACTTTAACTAGAGCCTCTTCATCAAAATTCTCAGGCACCAAAAAATAGTTTCTTACTAAAAATTCTGCATAATCGCATGGGTCTTTAGTATATATATTTACATATTCATAGGGTTTTAAAAAAACCAAAGAACCTACTAATACATTGTATAATAATATACCATCAGAAACTTCTTCTTTTACACAATACTTATTTAATCTATAATTTCTCTATTTAGTTAAATATTGAAAACCTCCAATGGTTTCTATAATATCTTGATTTGGTTGTTGAATTATATTCATAACATATTTTCAGCCAGTCTTACTGGCATATAATTATTATTTTGATTTCTATAGTTTTTATACATCTGAATAATTCCTCTAGTTGCTCTTCTAATTCTCCATTCTTTATAATACTCATCACACTTACTCATTTCTTGACAATTAGATGGTCTAATACAACTTGGATATAAAGGACATGAATGACAAATATCAAGAGGCTTTTCATATAACCTCCATTTATTTAACTCTGTGAAGTCCTTTTTAAGAGGATAGTTAATATGTCCCCAGAAGTTACTGTCTATGTAATGTTCACAGGTTCCGAGATTTCCATCTTGAGATATTAGCACTGAGTGTCCATCATCTGCCATACATTGTGAATATGCTATATCATTAGAGGGCATCACTCCAGCAAAATATCCACATTCTTCAATTGTATCTTCTAGTTCCTTTAAATCTTTAAAGACTTGCTTATGCTCTTCTGGAGTTCTTTGATAATGCTCATCTTCAAACACAATCCATGAATATAAAGAAAGATTAGGGTGTACTCCAAATCTATTTCTTATTTCATATACCAGCAGCTTCAGATTATTTGCATTTGCTTTATCAATATTCATACGAATACTAACCTTGATACCATTATTAAGTAATATAGCTATATTATTTAATACCTTTTTATAAGGACTAATTGGATCTTTAGTTACATAGTTTTTAATTTTGTTATATACTGTTTCTGTACCATCAATAGTTATTTGGCAGTTTACTGTATTCCAAATATTCTTAGCTTTTATAATTAAATCCTTATTAAATAAGTATCCATTAGTAGTAAATGTAGTTGTGTAAGGTCTTCCATTATCTCTTAAATATCCTACAATAATATCTATTACTTTCATATTAAATAAAGGCTCTCCTCCAAACCAATGTATATTAATAGTTCTATTAGTGGGAGCAACTGTATGAATATATCTAGCTATTTGTTTCGCAGTATCTTCTGTCATATGATGCTTTTTCTTACTATCTATTTCATAGCAATAAAAACATCTAGCATTACATCTAGTAGTTGTAAGTATTGTAAAGGAACTGGGATGAGTTAAATATAAATCGTCAATTGGAACTTTCCTAGTTTCTCTTATAGAATCTTCTACTTCCTCTTCATTAAAGTCTTCTGGAACTAAAAAATAGTATTTGTATAGATAATCGTATTTATTTATATTACCTATTTCTTGTACTTCATCATTAGTTAAAAATACTAGAGTCCTTGTAAGACCATTAAATATTAACTTACCATTATCTATATCAGTTATAAGACAATGCTTATTAAATCTATAGTCTTTATTGGAATAAACAGCTTGTTCTCCAATAGATGCTATTATTAATTGATTAGGTGTTGTTATAATTTCCATAACCTATTATAAATAAAATAAGTTAATATCCAAGGTCTTTAACATTAATTAAGAATTGAGGTACATATCTAGTCACAGGTACAGTATGAATTGTAACAAGTACAAGTGGCTTGACAATAACATTTTGTTTGACAAGAACATACCCTATCGCA